>JAKSBE010000370.1 GCA_022361275.1 Kiloniellales bacterium | reverse complement strand
GCTAGAGCTGGTACGGCAACTTCGTCCGCGAGATGCGGAACGTGGACAAGCTCGACTGACGGCAGCCCGACGCCCGCGGCCGTCGGGCCAGGGTTCGCTTACGCGAAGGTCTGCTTGTAGGCCTCGCGCAGCTCCTTCTTCTGGACCTTGCCCATGGCGTTGCGCGGCAGGCGCTCGGCGAAGACGACCTGCTTCGGCACCTTGAAGCCGGCCAGGCGCTGCCTGAGGGCGGCGATGACCGCTTCGGCGTCGGGCCCCGTCGAGCCGGGCTCGCGGATCACCACGGCGCCGACCGCCTCGCCGAAGTCGGGGTGGGGCAGGCCGATGACCGCCGACTCCTGAACGCCCGGCAGCGCGTCGATGGCCTGCTCGATCTCCTTGGGATAGACGTTGTAGCCGCCGGAGATGATCAGGTCCTTGGCCCGGCCGACGATGTGCACGTAGCCCTCCGAGTCGATCCGGGCCAGGTCGCCGGAGACGAAGAAGCCGTCGGGCCGGAACTCCTCGGCCGTCTTCTCCGGATTGCGCCAGTAGCCCTTGAAAACGTTGGGGCCTTTCAGCTCCAGGACGCCGATCTCACCCTCCGGAACCGCGCCGCCGTCTTCGGCCCGGATGCGGACCTCGATCTCCGGCAGCGGCAGTCCGACGGTGCCCGCGCGGCGCTCGCCTTCCAGCGGGTTGGAGGTGATCATGCCGGCCTCGGTCATGCCGTAGCGCTCCAGGATGGTGTGGCCGCTGCGCGCCCGGAAGGCCTCGAAGGTCTCGGTCAGCAGAGGGGCCGAGCCGGAGACGAAGAGCCGGACGTTGCGGCAGGCCCCGGCGCCGAAGCCCGGCGCGGCGAGGAGGCGGGTGTAGAAGGTCGGCACGCCCATGAAGACCGTCGCCTCCGGCAGCAGACGCAGGATCTCCTCGACGTCGAAGCGCGGCAGCAGGATGATCCTGGAGCCGTTCAGCAGCGCCGTGTTGCTGGCCACGAAGAGGCCGTGGACGTGGAACAGCGGCAGGGCGTGGAGCAGCACGTCGCCGGGCCGGAAGCCCCAGATCCGGTGCAGGGCCGCGGCGTTCGACGCCAGGTTGCCGTGGCTCAGCATGGCGCCCTTGGAGCGCCCGGTGGTGCCAGAGGTGTAGAGGATCGCGGCGATGTCGTCGTCGGCGGCCGCGACGCAGCCGGCGGCCGGGTCCAGGCCGCGCGCGGCCTCGATCAGACTGCCGTCGCCTTGCTGGCCCAGGGTCAGCAGCCGGGCGACGCCCGCGGCCGCGGCGACGTCGCGCAGGGCCGGCTCGGACGCCGGGGTGCAGACGAAGACCTTGGGCTCGGCGTCGCCCAGGAAGTAGGCGATCTCGGCCGGCGTGTAGGCGGTGTTGAGGGGCAGGTAGATCGCCCCGGCGCGCAGGCAGGCGAGGTAGAGGAAGAGGGCCTCGGCCGACTTCTCGACCTGGACCGCGACCCGGTCGCCCGGCGCGACGCCGAGTGTGCCCAGGAGGCGGGCGAGGCGTCCCGAGGCGGCCTCGAGCTCGGCGTAGCTGTCGCTGCGGCCGCCCGGCTGCTCGATGGCGGTCTGCCCCCGGTCGTCGGGAAAGCCGGCTTGCAGCCTCTGGAAAAGGTTCTCGGACATGACACCTGGTCCTGAAGGTCAGGCCGAGTTGGCCTGGAGGTAGGAGGGGGGCAGGGCGGTGATCAGGTCGGTGAAGACGTCGCCCTGGATGTTGACGTGGGCGCGCAGGCGCTCGGCGGCCCGCTCGCCGTCGCCGGCCAGGATCGCCTCGACCACCGCGCCGTGCTCGGCCAGGGAGCGGTCGATGCGGCCGGGATGGTTGAGCTGGAAGCGCCGGTAGGGCTGGAGCCGGTTGCGCAGGCTGCGCGTCGAGGCCTGCAGATAGGCGTTCTGCGAGGCGGCGTAGATCACCTCGTGGAAGCGCCGGTTCTCCTCGTAATAGGCCTCCGGGTCGCCGGTCTCGGCCAGGACGACGCAGGTCTGGTGGCTGCGGGCCAGGGCCTCGCGCTGCGCCGGCGTGATCCGCCGCGCCGCCAGGCGGGCGCAGAGGGCCTCCAGTTCGGCCATGACCTCGAACATCTGCAGGAGCTGCTGCACGGTCATGGCCGCGACCACCGCGCCCTGGCGCGGCCGCAGCTCGATCAGGCCGGCGGTCGAGAGCTGCTGCAAGGCCTCCCGCACGGGAGTCCGCGAAACCCCGAAGCGCGCCGCCAGGCGGCTCTCGTCCAGGCGGGTGCCGGGGCGGAGCTGGCCCGAGGCGATCTCGCTCTCCAGGCGGACGCGAAGCTCGTCGGCGCGCCGGGTGGCCCGGGGTTTCGCCTTTGCGGCCAAGCTCCTGTCTCCCGTGTCTTCTGACCGCCTGGAGGTTATCGCATGCCAAAGCCTACCTCAAGGATGCAAGCTGATGCCTCTTGTATACAAGAATGGACTCGCGCAGCGGAGGCCGTTAAGCTTCCTTGAGGAAAGGCAAGAGCGGTCCAGCAAACCGCCGGGCTCGGAGAGGCGGAAACCGGGCCCCTGTCGGAACGACGAGGCTGCCGGAGCCTGCGCGGTGACGGCGCATCCATGGGAGGTAATGCATGACGTCTTTCAAGAAAGCTCCGCTGAGCGCCGTGGTCGTGACCCTCGGCGCCGGCTTGATCGGCGGTGTTTGGGCCGGCGGCGCCTGGGCCGCCGACATCAGGCTCAAGGCCTCGCACCAGTGGCCGGGCGGCAAGGGCGACGTCCGCGACGAGATGGTGCAGATCATCAAGAAGGAGGTCGAGGCGGCCGACGTCGGCGTCGCCGTGCAGGTCTATCCCGGCAAGTCCCTCTTCAAGCCCAAGCAGCAGTGGGACGCCATGGTCAAGGGCCAGCTCGACATCTCGGCCTTTCCGCTGGACTACGCCAGCGGCAAGCATCCGCAGTTCAGCGCGACCCTGATGCCGGGTCTGGTCAAGAACCACGATCACGCCAAGCGCCTCAACGACTCGCCCTTCATGGCCGATATCAAGAAGATCATCGACAGCGCTGGAATCGTTGTCCTTTCCGACGCCTGGCTGGCCGGCGGCTTCGTCTCCAAGAAGACCTGCATCCTGGATCCCGAGGACGCCGAAGGGCAAGTGCTGCGGGCGGCCGGACCGGCCTTCGAGCAGATGCTCTCGGCCGCGGGCGCCTCGATCAACGCCATGCCGTCGTCGGAGATCTACCCCGCCCTGCAGACCGGCGTCCTCGACGGTGCCAACACCTCCTCGGGCAGCTTCGTGTCCTATCGGATCTACGAGCAGGTGAGCTGCCTGACCGAGCCCGGCGACTACGCGCTGTGGTTCATGTACGAGCCGATCCTGATGTCCAGGATGTCCTGGGACAAGCTGGACGACAAGCAGAAGGCGGCCTTCGAGGCGGCCGGCCAGAAGGCCGAGGACTTCTTCTTCGATGCCGCTCGCAGCCTCGATGAAAAGCTGGTCGAGGCCTACGAGAAGGCCGGCGTCGAGGTCGTCTCCATGAACAAGGCGCAGCACGCAGCCTGGCTCGAGATCGCCAAGCAGTCGTCCTACAAGATCTTCGCCGAGAAGGTGCCGGGCGGCAAGGCGCTGATCGACAAGGCCTTGGCGGTGGAGTAGGGACCGTCGAGTTTACGAACCGCGACCGGCCGTCCGCTTTTCGGAGGCTGCTTGTAGCTGCTGCAAGGGGGCCTGAGCCCTTGACGACGGTTATCCTTCGACAAGGCGCGAAGCGCGGGGCTGCGCCCGGATGAGGTGAAGTCGGCTCGCAGCGCACCCTCACCCTGAGCCTGTCGAAGGGCGAGGGTGGCGGCTTGCACCTCGTCAGCAGCCTAAAGGTGATTGGCCGATCGTTCTTTCGGGGGAAGGACTCCTCATCATGGACCTCTTCGTCCAAGGCGTGCGTCGCCTGTCCACCGTCTGCGGGATCGTCGCAGTCGTCCTGCTGCTGGCCGCCGTGCTGGTGGTCTGCCAGTTGGTCTTCGTGCGCTACGTGCTCGGCACCTCGGCGATCTGGCAGCACGAGTTCGTCACCTATTCCCTGGTCGCCGCGACCTTCCTCGGCAGCCCCTACGTGCTGCTGACCCGCGGCCACGTGAACGTCGACCTGCTGCCGCACTACCTCGGCCGTCGGGGCAAGCTGGCGATGGCGCTGCTGGCCTCGGGCCTGTCGCTGGCCTTCTGTGGGATCATCGGCTGGACCTCGATCTCCTGGTGGCACGAGGCCTACGTCAACGACTGGCGCGGCGAGACGGTCTGGGCGCCCCGGCTCTGGATTCCCTGGGCTGCCATGCCGTTGGGCATCGGCCTGCTCTGCCTCCAGTACCTGGCCGACATCGCCGCCCTGCTGAGCGGACGGGCGCTGCCTTTCGCCGCCGAGGAGACCTCGCGATGAGCCCGCTGGTCCTCGGCCTGATCGTCGCCGCGGTCACCGTGCTGGTGCTCCTCTCGGGCGCGCCGGTGGCCTTCTCCCTCGGCTTCGTCGCGATCCTCTTCCTGGTGATCTTCGACGGACTGGGCGCGCTCTCAATCGTGCCGAACATCTTCTACGGCGGGCTCGACAACTTCGCCCTGCTGTCGATCCCGATGTTCATCCTGATGGGCGGGGCGATCGCCTCCTCGCGGGCCGGCGCCGACCTCTACGAGGCCCTGGACCGCTGGCTGACCCGGGTGCCGGGCGGGCTCATGGCCTCCAACATCGGCGCCTGCGCGATCTTCGCCGCGCTCTCCGGCTCCTCGCCGGCGACCTGCGCGGCGATCGGCAAGATGGGCGTGCCCGAGATGCGCCGCCGCGGCTATCCCGACGGCCTGGCGACCGGCTCGATCGCGGCCGGGGGGACCCTGGGCATCCTGATCCCGCCCTCGATCACCATGATCGTCTACGGCATCGCGACCGAGACCTCGATCGGCCGGCTGTTCCTCGCCGGCCTGCTGCCGGGCCTCATGCTGACCGGCCTCTTCATCGCCTGGGGCCTGATCAACGCCCGCCTCCGGGGCCACAGCTTCGCCCTCGGCGACCGCCACTTCTCCTGGCGCGAGCGTCTGGAGGTGCTGCCCAAGATCGGGCCCTTCCTGGTGGTGATCGCCGGCATCCTCTGGGTCCTCTACGGCGGCGTGGCCACCCCCTCCGAAGCGGCCGGGGTCGGCGCCGTCTTCTGCATCCTGCTGGTCATGGTGATCTACAAGCTGCGCAAGCCGCGCGAGCTCTGGGGCGTGCTGCGCGACTCCATGCGGGAATCGGTGATGATCCTGATGATCATCGCGGCCGCGGCCCTGTTCAGCTACATGATGTCCTCGCTCTTCATCACCCAGTCGCTGGCGCTCTGGATCGGCGAGCTCGACGTCAATCCCTGGCTGCTGATGCTGTCGATCAACGTCTTCCTTTTGATCGCCGGCTTCTTCCTGCCGCCGGTCGCGGTGATCCTCATGACCGCCCCGACCCTGGTGCCGATCGTGGAGGCGGCCGGCTTCGACCCGATCTGGTTCGCCGTGGTCCTGACCATCAACATGGAGATCGGCCTGATCACGCCGCCGGTCGGTCTCAATCTCTACGTCATCAACGGCATCGCGCCCGACGTCAGGCTTCAGACCATTCTCTGGGGCGCTCTGCCCTTCATGCTTTGTATGATTCTGGGCATCATACTGCTGTGCCTCTTCCCCGGCATCGCGCTGTGGCTTCCCGAGGCCTTGATGGGACCAGGACTCTAGCGGACGAATGATGGGCGACATCGGCAGCGAGAACTTCTTCGATCGGGCCTTGGGCAACCTCAAGACCGCCTGGCGCGACGTCGCGGTGGGGGCGGCGCGCAGCCTGGGTCTGGCGATGCCGCCGGACGGCAAGGACCCGGAGACCCTGACCCGCCTGATGACCGATTGCCTGCAGGCCCGCGGCGGCGAGGTCTCGGCCCGCCTGCGCGCGGCCGAGCTGGGCAAGGCCTACCTGGAGAGCGACCCCGCCGGGCGCCGTCAGTTCCTGGAGATCCTGGCCCAGCGCTTCGCGACCGACGACCGCGCGGTGGAGGACGCGATCATCGCCTACCGGGCCGCCGACGACCTCAAGGGCCGGCTGGTCGGCCATCACCAGCTGCGCCGCGCGCTGCAGCCGCCGCGGGTCAAGCTGCTCACCCAGTTCAATGCCTTGCCGGAGGGCGTGAAGTTCCTGGTCGATCTGCGCGCCGACCTGCTGCCGCTGATCACCGAGGATCCGCACCTGCGCGACCTGGACCGGGACCTGCGCGAGCTGCTGACCTCCTGGTTCGACCTCGGCTTTCTCGACCTGCGCCGGATCACCTGGGACTCGCCGGCGTCCCTGCTGGAGAAGCTGATCGCCTACGAGGCGGTGCACGAGATCCGGTCCTGGGAGGACCTGCGCGACCGGCTGGATTCCGACCGCTGCCTCTTCGCGCTCTTCCACCCGCGCATGCCCGAGGAGCCCCTGGCCTTCGTCGAGGTCGCCCTGGTCCGGGGCCTGGCCAGCAACGTCCAGGCCTTGCTCGACGTGACGGTGCCGACCGGCGATCCGGCCGAGGCCGACACCGCGATCTTCTATTCGATCTCCAACACCCAGAAGGGCCTGCGCGGGATCAGCTTCGGCGAGTTCCTGATCAAGCGGGCGACCACCTGGCTCTCCCAGGAGTTCCCGCAGATCCGCAGCTTCGCCACGCTGTCGCCGATTCCCGGCTTCCGCGCCTGGCTGGAGGACGGCGGCATCGAGGTGGTCCCGGGGCTTCTGACCGAGGAGGAGAAGCAGGAGATCCGGATCGCCTCCGGAACCGAGGCGCCGCACCAGGGCCTGATCGGTCTGGTCTCGGAGCCCGACTGGCCGAGCGACCCGGGCGTCGCGCGGGTCCTGGAGGTGCCGCTGCAGCGCCTCTGCGCGCGCTACTTCCTGGAGCGCCGCGACGGCGGCCAGCCGATCGACCCGGTGGCGCGCTTCCATCTCAAGAACGGCGCCCGGCTGGAACGGGTCAACTGGCTGGGCGACATCTCGGCCAACGGCCTGCGTCAGGCCTGCGGCATGATGGTCAACTATTGCTATTTCCCGGAGGAAGTGGAAAAGAACCACGAAGCCTTCATGAGCGAGGGCCGCCTGGCCTTGGGCGCGCCGGTCCAGGGCCTGCTGCGCGGCTGGCGCGATTCGAACGGCTCACCGATTGTTAATCGTCGCCATCGAAAGTCCTGAGAAGGGCCAGGCATGGAGGCTCACGCTGCGCGGAGGCACGATTTGCTCGCAGGCGCCTGTACCGTCAAGAAATCCCACAGCTTCGAAAGCGTACACGCCGTCGCCAGGGCGCTGAAGCCGAGCTACCCCGTCTACTGCATCCGTCCCGAGGTGCTGGAGGACTCCGCGCGCCGCTTCGTCACCCTGTTTCCGGGCCGCGTGCTCTACGCCATCAAGTGCAACCCGCATCCCCTGGTCCTGGGCGCGCTCTACCGCGGCGGCATCCGCGACTTCGACACCGCATCGCTGCGGGAGATCGCGCTGGTCGCCGACACCGCGTCCGACGCGCGCTCCTACTTCATGCACCCGGTGAAGGCCCGGGCGGTGATCCGCTCCGCCCTTACGGTCTACGGCGTGAACGTCTTCTCGGTCGATCACCTCGGCGAACTGAAGAAGATCTACGACGAGACCGGCGGCGCGGGCGTGGTCGCCGTGGTCCGGCTCAAGACCCCACCGGCCGACGGCACGCTCTACCATCTGGCGGCCAAGTTCGGCTGCGAGTTGCCCGAGGCGATCGAGCTGCTGACCGAGACCCGGCGTCTGGGCATGCGAGGCGGGATCTGCTTCCACGTCGGCTCGCAGTGCATGACGCCGAAGGCCTACACCGAGGCCATGGAGATGGTCGGCGAGGCGATCGAGGGCGCCGGCTTCGACCCGATCTGCGTCGACGTCGGCGGCGGCTTCCCGGCCGACTACGTCAGCCACAAGACGCCGCCGCTGGAAGACTTCATGGACGCGATCCGCGCCGGCGCCAAGGCGGTCGCGCTCAAGCCGACGGTCGAGCTCTGGGCCGAGCCGGGCCGGGCGCTGGTCGCCTCCGGCTGCTCGCTCCTGGCCCAGGTGCAGCTCCGCAAGGACAAGCAGGCCTACATCAACGACGGGATCTACGGCTCGCTGTCGGAGATGAGCCAGGTCCAGATCAAGCCGCCGGCGCGCCTGCTGCGCCTGGACGGCCCGGTCGCGGAAGCCAGGGAGCGCTTCACGATCAACGGACCGACCTGCGATTCCCTCGACGTCCTGCCGGGCGCGTTCGAGCTGCCGGCGGACCTGCGCGAGGGCGACTGGATCGAGTTCGACCAGATGGGCGCCTACTCCAACGCCCTGGCCACGCACTTCAACGGCTTCCACCCGGAGACCTTCGTGACCGTGCACGACACCCCGCCCAGCCGGCTCGGATGATCCCGCCCGGTCCGGCCCAAGCCGCCGGCAGCCTGGCGGCCGCTCTCCGCGAGCGCTTCGTCCTGGGGCTTTCGGCGCAGGGCTTCCACAAGGTCGCTTACAGCGAGTGGGGCGACCCGGAACGGCCCCGGACGCTGATCTGCGTGCACGGCCTGACCCGCAACCGGCACGACTTCGACCCGCTCTGCCGGAGGCTCTCTTCGGCGTTCCGCATCGCCTGCCCGGACGTGGTCGGGCGCGGCGGCAGCGACTGGCTGAAGGACCCGGCCGGCTACGGCTACCCGCAGTACCTCTCGGACATGAACGCCCTGATCGCCCGCCTGGGGGTCGAGGGCGTCGATTGGCTGGGCACCTCGATGGGCGGCCTGATCGGCCTGATGCTGGCGGCCCAGCCGGGGACGCCGATCCGAAGGCTGATCGTCAACGACGTCGGTCCCTTCATTCCCAAGGCGGCGCTGCAGCGTATCGCCGGCTACGCAGGCCGGCAAAGACGCTTCTCCGACCTGGCCGCTGCCGAGGCCTACTTCCGCGAGGTTCACGCCCCCTTCGGCCGGCTCAGCGACGCGCAATGGCAGCATCTGACCCGGCACGGCGTTCGTGAGGGAACCGACGATGAGGGCAGGGGCTTCCGCCTGCACTACGACCCCGGCATCGCCAAGGCCTTCACCGACGCGCCGCCGGAGGACGTCGACCTCTGGGGCCTCTGGGAGCGGATCGCCTGTCCGGTGCTGGTCCTGCGCGGCACCGAATCCGACCTCCTGCCTGCCGAGGTCGCCCAGGACATGACCCGCCGCGGCCCGCGGGCGACCCTGGTCGAGTTCCCGGGTTGCGGCCATGCCCCGGCGCTGATGGACGAGGCGCAGATCTCGGTCCTGCGTGACTGGCTGGCGGGCGACGAGGCGCCGCCCGCCGAAGCCTAGATCAAACTGCGTTTAATTGGACTCAATTAAACGCAGATCATTTGATCTATTCCATAGAGTTAGAGCAGCTTAACCGCGTTCGAATGAACGCGGGCTGCTCTAGAGGGTCGGGCGATGTGCTCTATGCCGCCTGTTCCGCCGCCAGCACGCGGGACACGGCGTTGACCACCGAGGCGATGCGCAGCGCCGCCTGGATCTGCTCGCTGGTGATCTGGTGCTTTCGCAGTTCGGCCTCGTGCGCGTCGAGGCACATGCCGCAGCCGTTGACCGCGGAAACGGCCATCGAGAAGAGTTCGAAGTCCGCCTTCTCCACGCCCGGCTTGGCGATCACGTTCATGCGCAGCTTGGCCGGCAGGGAGCCGTAGACGTCGTTCGAGATCAGGTGCACCGCGCGGTAGTAGACGTTGTTCATGCCCATGATCGCCGCTGCGGCCTTCGCCGCGGTCCGGGCATCCGGCGAGAGCCGGTCGCCGGCTTCGGCCGCGCGCACGACCTCCGGCTGGCCGACCGCATGGGCGCAGGCCAGGAGGCAGCCGTACTTCTGCTGATCGGTCAGGATGGTCTCGTTCATCAGAGAGCCGAGGTTGAGCTTCAGGTCCTTGGCATAGTCGGGGAGGGCGGACCTCAGGGATTCGATCGACACGGTCGAAGCTCCTTCGTGAATCTCGTTGCAGGTCGGCCGCTCCGCCCTTCCCGTGCCTCACGACCGAGCGAGGCCGGGCGGAGCGGCCGGATCTCCGCCGTACCTACTCGGCGGCCACGTTCAGGACCTCACCGCCGACGGGCCGGTTGCAGGGGCAAAGCTCGTCGGTCTGCAGGGCGTCCAGCACCCGCAGCGTGTCCTGCGGGTTGCGGCCGACGTTGAGGTTGGTGATGTAGACGTGCTGGATCACGTTGTGCGGGTCCACCACGTAGGTCGCGCGGTAGGCGACGCCTTCCTCGGCGTTGCGCACGCCGAGGCCGTCGGTGAGCTGGCCGGTCGTGTCCGCGAACTGCCAGATCGGCAGCTCGTGCAGGTCCTGATGGTCCCGCCGCCAGGCGAGCTTGACGAACTCGTTGTCGGTCGAGCCGCCGAGGACCACGGCGTCGCGGTCCTCGAACTCGCCGTTCAGGCGGGCGAACTCGGCGATCTCGGTCGGGCAGACGAAGGTGAAGTCCTTGGGATAGAAGAAAATCACCTTCCACTTTTCCGGGAAGCTGTCTTGTGTGATCGGCTCGAAGGCGCTGTCGCCCTTCTCCTCGTGCTGCATGAACTTCGGCTTGACGCCGACGACGGTGAACTCCGGGAGCTTGTCGCCCACTCCGAGCATTTAAATCTCCTGTCGCTTGACCATTTGAAGGTGGTGGAGCGGCCTGTCCGCCCACCGTGACCATGGATTTGCCTCCGGCGCGAATGCCGAAGAACCGAGCGACGCCGCAGTTCGGGAGTGCCAGCTCTGTTCACGGGAATCCGACCTATTTGCAAGTAATAAGCATTCTCATTTTTCTCGTAACCTACTGATTCGGACGAGTCGCCGCAAGACCAAAGAGAGCACGCCTGGCGAAAAACGTGATCGCCCCCCGACGACAAGCCGAAGCGGCGATCGGCGGGACCCCTGCCCGCGGCCTTCGTCGATCTTGCCGTCGGCAGGCCGCGAAGCCTAGATCAAACTGCGTTTGACTGGACTCAATTAGACGCAGATCATTTGATCTATTCCATAGAGTTAGGGCAGCTTATCCGCGTTCGAATGAACGCGGGCCGCTCTAGGCGCTGCCGCCTGCTTGCTGCTTCTCCGCCGGCGCGTCGAAGTGCCGGCGCCAGGCTTGAAGCGCCGGGTTCTCGCCATCGGTCTGCCGGGCCTGCCTGAGGCCGACGCGAAGCGCCGTGCGGCCCAGCCGGG
>JAKSBE010000031.1 GCA_022361275.1 Kiloniellales bacterium | reverse complement strand
TGGCCGCGCTCCTCGGCGCCGATGCCGGGATAGGCGCCCTTGGTGTCGACCAGGGTGACGACCGGCAGCTTGAAGCGTTCCGCCATCTGGAAGAGGCGCTGCGCCTTGCGGTAGCCCTCGGGCCGGGCCATGCCGAAGTTGCGGGCAATGCGGTCGTTGGTGTCGCTGCCGCGCTCGTGGCCGAAGACCATGACCGAATAGCCGCGGAAGCGCCCCAGGCCGCCCTCGATGGCCTTGTCGTCGCTGTAGAGGCGGTCGCCGGCCAGCGGCGTGAAGTCCTCGACCAGCCCGGCGACGTAGTCGGTGAAGCGCGGCCGGTCGGGATGCCGCGCCACCATGGTCTTCTGCCAGGGGCTGAGCTTGGCGTAGGTCTGCTTGAGCAGGCGGTCGGCCTTGCCCTGCAGCTTGGACACCTCGTCGGCGATGTTGACGTCACCGCTGTCGGAGAGGTGCCGCAGCTCTTCGATCTTGCCTTCGAGTTCGGCGATCGGCTTTTCGAAGTCGAGGAAGTTGTGCATTCAGCTTCCCAATAACATGGCGCGGGCCCGAACCGCGATAACCCCCGCTGCCGCATAGCAGGCCGGGCCCGCTTGTTCAATCCCCACGGCTTGACCTGCCCGCGCTCGGCGCCCATCATCGCTCTATTCCTAGGGGTGCCCAAGGGGAGGTTCCGCCTCCGTCACGGGCTGAGATTCCGCAACGGCGTGCCGCGCCGCGCGGGGACCCTTCGAACCTGATCCGGGTAATGCCGGCGCAGGGAACGGAAGCGACCTTTCGGACGAAGCTTCATCCGTCCCGCCCCTTTTCCCGGATCTCCTGTCACCGCTTCGACGATGGAGGTCCGTCTTGTTCAGAAACCCAGCCAGACTTAGAGCCGCGTTCTGCGCGGCCGTGATCACTCTGCTTCTGCTGCCGGGCACCGCCCGGGCCGAGAAGCTTACGGTCCTGCTCGACTGGTTCGTCAACCCAGACCACGGGCCGCTGATCGTGGCCGAGCAGCGCGGCTTCTTCGCCGAGGCCGGCCTGGAGGTCGAGATGATCGAGCCGGCCGACCCCAACGACCCGCCGCGCCTGGTGGCGGCCAAGAAGGCCGAGATCGCGATTTCCTACCAGCCGCAGCTACACATCCAGGTCGGCGCCGGGCTGCCGCTGGCGCGCTTCGCCACCCTGGTCGCGACCCCGCTGTCGACCCTGCTGGTGCTGGACGAGAGCCCGGTCAAGACCATCGCCGACCTCAAGGGCCGCAAGGTCGGCTTCTCGGTCGGCGGCTTCGAGGACGCGGTCCTGAAGGCGATGCTGAAGCCCCATGGCCTCTCGCTCTCGGACATCGAGCTGATCAACGTCAACTTCTCGCTCAGCCCGGCCCTGATGTCGGGCCAGGTCGACGCGGTCATCGGCGCCTACCGCAACTTCGAGCTCAACCAGCTCGAGATCGAGGGCCGCAAGGGCCGCGCCTTCTACGTCGAGGAGGAGGGCGTGCCGGCCTACGACGAACTGATCGCCGTGGCCCACCGCGACCGCCTGCACGACCCGGCGCTGGTCGGCTTCGTGACCGCGATGGAGCGCGGCGTGCAGTATCTGGTGAACCATCCGGAGGAGAGCTGGAAGCTCTTCGTGTCCTACAAGCCGGATCTGGACGACGAGCTGAACCGCCGGGCCTGGCGCGACACCCTGCCGCGCTTCGCCCTCCGGCCGGCGGCGCTCGACCGCGGCCGCTACGAGGTCTTCGGCCGCTTCCTGGAGGAACAGGGCGTGGTCGAGAAGCTGCCGCCCTCGGCCGACTACGCGGTGGAGCTGGCGCGATGACCGGCGAGATGGAAGGACAGGGCTTCACAGACTGGAGCGCCGGCCGCGAGGACGCCCGGTTCAGCGACTGGCTGGCCGCGCGGGCCGCGCCCTATTGGAGCCGGGCGGTCGAGCATCGCTTCACCCGCGAGCTGGCCGCCGACGAACTCCCCGACGCGGTCTACCGGCGCTACCTGACCCAGGACTACGCCTTCGTCGACGTGCTGGTCCGGGTCGTGGCCTACGCCATCGCAAAGGCGCCGGACATGCCGCCGAAGAGCCGGCTCGCCGCCTTCCTGGCGGCGGTGACCAGCGAGGAGAACGACTATTTCCTGCGCAGCTTCGAGGCCCTCGGCGTCGACGCGGAAACCTGGCGCGCCGCGCCGCTCGGCCCGACCGCGAGCGCCTTCCGCGAGGTCATGCTGGGCGCCGCCGTGGACGGCGGCTACGAGGAGATCCTGGCCGTCTTCCTGCCGGCGGAGTGGTGCTACCTGTCCTGGGCCAAGGCCGTCGCCGGGCAGACGCCGGCGCGCTTCTACCTGAAGGAATGGATCGAGCTGCACGACAATCCGGGCTTCGAGGCCTTCGTGACCTGGCTGCGCGAGGAGATGGACCGCCGCGGCCCGCCCCTCGCGGCCGAGCGCCAGGAGCGGCTGGCCGGCCTCTTCCGCCGTATGATGGCCCTGGAGGTCGCCTTCTTCGACGAGGCCTGCGACGGCTAGCGGCCCCAAGCCGTCGTCGCCCGGGGTCGACGCCCTGCCGATCGGGACCAACGACCTTTGCCTGGAGATGGGCATCCCCGGCGACTACGGGGACGAAAAGGTGGTCCAGGCCTACGAGCGGGTGATCGCAGCCTGCCGGCGCCACGGCAAGCACCCCGGCATGGGCGGCGTCTACGCGCCGGAGCTGGCGCGGCGCTATGTCGACATGGGGATGCGCCTGATCCTGACCGGCAGCGACTTCGCCTTCCTCATGGCCGGCGCCAAGGCCCAGGCGGCGAGCTTCCGCGGGATGCTCTGAGGCCGGGTCCTTCCGGCTTCCTTCGCCGAGCTTAGCCGAGAAGCAGCCGCAGGCGACTCTCCAGGTCCTCCCGGTTCAGGTAGAAGCCGGCCATGTGGCGGTGGCCGGTGAAGCCGGTCCGGGCGTGCAGGACCCGCCAGTTGTCGAAGAGCACCGCAAGGCCGGGCCCGAGCTGCAGGCGCAGATGGAAGGCCTCCTCCGACAGCAGGGCGTGGAAGCGGCGCAGCGCGGCGTAGAAGGCCTCGGTGACCTCGGGCTGCGGCCGGAAGGGCGCGCGGTCGAAGTTGTTGAAGCAGACCCGCCGCAGCGCGCCGCCCGGCTCGAGGCCGAGGACGGCGTGGCGCGCCAGGAGGTGCACGCCGTCGCCGAGGTACTCGCCGGGCACCTCGACCTCGCCCAGGAGCCGGAAGGCCTCCGGCGCGTCGCTCCGCAGCCGCTCGGCGACGCGGAAGCCGTCGGCGAAGACGTTGAAGGCGCCCTCGCCGTCGAAAGCCAGGCAGTGGAGGCATTGCAGGCCGGGCGGGTCCTCGCTGTAGGTGCCGTCCGTGTGCAGGCCCACGGCCTCGTTGGAATAGGCCGAATCCGCGCGGGCGCCGTCGGCCTGGAAATGCCAGACGCCGCCGAAGATGGTCTCGCGGACGTAGGCGATGCGCTCGGCCAGACGCCGGGTCGCGGCCAGTTCGCTGGGCAGGCCGTCGACCACGACCAGACCGTCACGCCAGAAGTCGGACAGCAGGCCGCGCAGCGCCGCGTCGCTCTCGAGGATCTCGGCGAAGCCGTGCCGGACGGGGGCCGGCGGGCCCTCCGCCCAGAGCCGGCGCGCCGGCAGCCCGGCCTCGTCGAAGGCCTGGGCGCGGAGAAAGGCGGAGTCGTAGCGGCTGGTCAGGTCTTCCTGGCGCCAGGTCACCTCCAGGACCGCGCCCGCGTCGCCGACCGCGACCGCCGCCGCGGCGAGGTCGCCGGGGATGGCGAAGGTGTCGACCCGCCGCTGGTTCGTGGCGGCGTCGTAGCTCTCCGGCGCCCGGCAGTGGTCCCGCAGCCAGATCAGGGGGAAGTCCGCCCGAGCCGCATCGGCCCAGGTGACCGAGAGGCCCTGCGGCGACATTTCGGCGGAACGTATCTTCGGCGGCATCGGCACCTCGTCCTCGAATCATGAGCAGGCATTATTATCCATTTGTATAATAAATTTTCCGCTATACTGCCAGTGCTTAGACAGCCTTCACCCCAAGCGAGAGAGACCTTGCCAGACGCGGAGAGCCTCGCAGACGACGGCAGCCCGCCCCGGCGGCGCCTCGACGCCAGGCGCCGCCGGGCGGAGCTGATCCGGGCGACCATCGAGATCCTGGCGGAAGCCGGCCCGCGCGAGGCCACGGTCCGCGCGATCTGCGCCCGTGCCGGCGTCTCGCATGGCCTGCTGCGGCATTATTTCGGCAGCCACAGCGCGCTGATCACCGCGGCCTGCCACAGCCTGGCTTCCGACTACGACGCCGAGATGAGCGAGATCCTGGACCAGGGCCGGGGCTCGGCCCGGGACCGCCTGCGCCGGCTGTTCCGGCTGCTGTTCTCGCCGCAGTGGATCGACGACCGGACCCTTGGCGCCTGGGTCTCCTACTGGAGCCTGGTCCGCAGCGACGACGAGGTCGCCGCGGTGCATCGGGACTTCTACGCCCGGCAGCGCCTGCGGATCGCCGGGACGCTGGCGCGCCTCGGGCAGGAGGAGGGCCTGGACCTCGACCCCCAGGCCGAGGCCCTCGCGATCGCGGCCCTGATGGACGGCCTCTGGCTGGAGCATTGCCTCGACCGCTCCAGCTTTGCCCCCGAAGCGGCCGTCGCCCGCTGCGAGGCCTGGCTCGACCGCCTGACGGCCGCGGCGCGATCGCAGGACGCTGGCATTGCGCCTGTTCAAGGCCGCGATGCACGATAGAATGGCGCGCCGGACGCAGAGCCTGCGGCGCAGTCTGGTACGCAGCCCAAGCAAGAAACAACCTTCGACAGGGAGACCATGATGAAGCAGTTCCTGGCATGCCTGATCCTGGCCGCGGTCGCAGCCGGCCCGGCCTCGGCGGGCGAGGTCCTGGACCGGGTGATGAAGACCAAGACCCTGACCATGTCCTCCGACCCGGCCTATCCGCCGCAGTCCTTCCTCAACGACCAGAACGAGATGGACGGCTTCGACATCGACGTCGGCCGGGAGATCGCCAGGCGCCTGGGCGCGGAGCTGAAGGTCATCACCCCGGCCTGGGAGATCATCACCGCCGGCAACTGGGGCGGGCGCTGGGACATCTCGGTCGGCTCCATGACCCCGACCAAGGCGCGGGCCCAGGTACTCGACTTTCCCGCCGTCTACTACTACACGCCGGCGTCCTTCGCCGTGCACAAGGACTCAAACGCCAGCGGCTCGGGCGACCTCGACGGCAAGACCATCGGGGTCTGCGGCGGCTGCACCTACGAGGCCTACCTGAAGAAGGAACTGGTGATCGACGCCGAGGGCGCGCCGCCCTTCACCTACGACGTAGAGGCCGGCGAGATCCGCTCCTACGAGACCGACACCAACGCCTTCGACGACCTGCGCATCGGCGACGGCAAGCGCCTGGACGCGGTCCTCTCGGCGCTGCCGACCATCGAGGAGGCGATCAAGAACGGCTACCCGATGAAGGTCGTCGGCGACCCGGCCTTCTACGAGCCCTTGGCGGTCGCGCTGGACAAGGGCGACCCGGCGTTCGCCGCCAAGATCAAGGAGATCGTCGAGGCCATGCACGCCGACGGCACCCTGACCAAGCTGTCGGAGAAGTGGTACGGCGTCGACCTGACCAAGGTCCGTTAGTGCCTCTTCGCGACGTCGGGCGCGTCACCCCCATCCGGCCCCTCCGCCGTCAGTGGGAAGGAGGTAGCGGACCGATCCGCCGGATAGCTCACTCCCCCCTTGCGGGGGAAGGCCGGGGTTGGGGGTGATGGCCGGGTCCGCGCCTTCGTGTGCCTGGCAGGCGAAGGCGTATACTCGGGCGATGATCTCCCGGGCGCGCGCCCACGACTGCATTGCACCGTCGTTATGACCGCGCTTCTCATCAGGTATGGCGAGCGGCCCTGGACCCGCCAGCTGGCCATCTTTCTGCTGGCCTCGCTGGTCTTCGCGCTCTTCGACTTCAAGGAGACCCTGGTCGGCGACCTGCTGCGGCCGGCGATCGGGGAGCCGGCCGAGAGCGGCTTGCACGGCGCGCTGGCGGTCGGCCTGGTGCTGGGCTTCCTCTTCTCGCTCAACCTGGCCTTTCTGCGGCTGCTGCCCTATGCCGCGCAGATCGCCGTCACCTGGCTCGAGCTGCTGCTGCTTTTTCTGGCCTTCTTCGCCTCCTTCGACCTGTCCTACGAGTTCATCGGCCGCAAGATCGGCTTCCTGATCGCCCAAGGCGCCTTCACCACCGTCTACATCTCGCTGATCTCGATCGCGATCGCCAGCGTCATCGCCCTGATCGCCGCCCTGGCCAAGCTGAGCGAGAGCGCCTTCGCCTACGCCTGCGCCAGCTTCTACATCTCCTTCTTCCGCGGCCTGCCGCTGCTGATGCAGGTCTACCTGATCTACCTCGGCCTGCCGCAGCTCGGCTTCGTGGTCGATCCGGTGCCGGCCGGGATCACGGCGCTCTCGCTCTGCTACGGCGCCTACATGGCGGAGATCTTCCGGGCCGGCATCCAGGGCGTGCCCGATGGCCAGCGCGAGGCCGCGGCGGCCCTGGGCCTCCAGCACGTCCTGACGATGCGCAAGATCGTCCTGCCCCAGGCGATGAAGCTGATCGTGCCGCCGACCGGCAACCAGTTCATCGCCATGCTGAAGGACTCCTCCCTGGTCTCGGTGGTCGGCGTCTGGGAGCTGACCTTCCTCGCCCGCACCCAGGGCCGCGCGGAGTTCAAGCACCTGGAGATGCTGATCACCGCCGCCCTGATCTACTGGGCCCTGTCGATCGTCTTCGAGCTGATCCAGTCCCGCATCGAGCGCTACTACGGCAAGAGCGACCTGCGGTAGCGCCCAGTCGATTCCGCAAAGCGGCCAAAAGCCCGCCGCATTCCCCGCCGAGATTTTGGCCTGCTCCTAAGGCGGGAGCCGCGGGCACGGTGTCGCCCGGCGTCGTACAATTGGGGGGGTGATCATGAATCGTATCCTTGCGGCGTTTCTGGCCGCCGCCGTGCTGGGGGCCGGCGTCGGGGTCGGCGGCTGGTTCGTCGGCGAAGGCTTCAAGAAGGGCCGGGCGACCGCGCGCTTCGTGACCGTCAAGGGCCTGTCGGAGCGGCAGGTCGCGGCGGATTATGCCATCTGGCCCTTGCGCATGCTGGCCACCGGCAACGATCTGACCGAGGCCCAAGCCGAGATCGAGGCCAGCGAGGCCACCGTCCGCGCCTTTCTCGGCGAGCAGGGCTTCACCGCCGGGGAGATCGGCGTCGAGGGCTTCGAGGTCATCGACCAGTTGGCGCAGGCCTACCGCAGCGGGCCGGTGCAGAGCCGCTTCATCCTGTCGCGACGCCTGATGGTCCGGACCCACGACGTCGCGAAGGTCGAGGCGGCCAACCGGGCGGCCAGCGCGCTGGCGGGACGCGGCGTCGTGCTCAGCCACGACGGCCACGGCCTTGCCGGCCCCTTCTTCATCTTCACCCGGCTGAACGACGTCAAGCCGGACATGATCGCCGAGGCGACCCGCAACGCCCGCAAGAGCGCCGACGAGTTCGCTGCCGATTCCGGCAGCCGGGTCGGCGGCATCCGCCGCGCCAACCAGGGCCAGTTTCAGATCCTGCCCCGCGACAATGCGCCGGGCCTCTACCAGTCGCAGCAGGTCGCAAAGACCCTGCGCGTCGTCTCCACCGTCGAGTTCCTGCTGGAGGACTGACGGGGCTCACCCGCCGGCGGCGGCGATCTGCTCGGCCTTGCGGACCATGACCTCGGCCTGCTTGATCGAGGCGATGTCGATCAGGCGGCCGTCGAGGGCGACGGCGCCCTTGCCTTCCTTCTGGGCCTGCTCCATGGCCTCGAGGATCCGCTTGGCACGCTCGACCTCGGCGTCCGAGGGCGAGTTGACCTCGTTGGCGATCGCGGTCTGGGAGGGGTGGATCGCCCACTTGCCCTCGCAGCCCAGGCAGGCCGCGCGGTTGGCCTGGGCTCGGAAGCCGTCGGGATCGGAGAAGTCGCCGAAGGGCCCGTCGATGGGCCTGAGGCCGTTGGCCCGGGCCGCGACCACCATGTGCGAGACCGCGTAGTGCCACATGTCACCCCAGTGGTAGTCGCGCGTCTTGCCCTCCCTCGGGCCCTCCCCCGGGCCCTCCTCCGGATCGGTCAGGACGCCGTAGAGCGCGTTGGGGCCGCCGATCACCGTGGTCCGGGCCTTGGTCGAGGCGGCGTAGTCGGCGACGCCGAAGTGCAGGCTCTCGTTGCGCCGGCTGGCCGCGGCGATCTCGGCGACGTTCTGCATGCCGAGCGCGGTCTCGATGATGATCTCGAAGCCGATCTTCTTCTGCCGGGCCTTGGCGTCCTCGATCTGGGTCACCAGCATGTCGATGGCGTAGATGTCGGCCGCGGTGCCCGCCTTGGGGATCATGATCAGGTCCAGGCGCTCGCCGGTCTGCTCCAGGACGTCGACCACGTCGCGGTACATGTAGTGGGTGTCCAGGCCGTTGATCCGCACCGACAGGGTCTTGCCGCCCCAGTCGATGTCGTTCAGGGCCTCGATGATGTTCTTGCGGGCCTGCACCTTGTCGTCCGGGGCGACGGCGTCCTCCAGGTCCAGGAAGACGACGTCGGCCGGCCCCGCGGCCGCCTTCTCGAAGAGCTCGGGCCGGCTGCCGGGCACGGCCAGCTCGCTGCGGTTGAGGCGCGCCGGCGCCGGTTCGACGATGGTGAAGCTCATGGATCCTGCCCTCCAGACAAAGCGACGGTGCCTTGCCTGGACAAGGCCGCCCCTTACCGCATTCCGTATTCGGCCCAGGTTCTGGCCCCTGGCGCCGGCCCTGTCAACCGCCGGCCCTGTCAACCGAAGGTGACGTTACCGGCGCCGGGCCAGGGGATGACGGTCCTGGACCAGGGTCTTGAGCCGCTCGTCGAGAACGTGAGTGTAAATCTGGGTTGTCGATATATCGGCGTGGCCCAGCATCTGCTGCAGGGCCCTGAGGTCGGCGCCGTGGTCCAGGAGGTGGGTGGCGAAGGCGTGGCGCAGCACGTGGGGCGAGACCTTGTCGCGCGCAATCCCGGCCTCGACCGCCAGCGCCTTGAGGAGCTGCCCGACCCGCTGCCGCGTCAAGTGCCCCTCCCGGCCGCCGGAGGGGAAGAGCCAGGGCGACTCCGCCTGCTCCGGCAGGAAATGCCGGCGCAGGGGCAGGTAGGCGGCGACGGCCGCCCGGGCCGGCTCGCCCAGCGGGACCAGGCGTTCCCGGCCGCCCTTGCCGCGCACGAAGATGACCCGCGGGTCGCGGCGCACCGCCGCCAGCGGCAGCGAGATCAGCTCCGAGACCCGGAGGCCGCTGGCGTAGAGCAGCTCCAGCAGCGCCAGGCGCCGCGCGCCTTCGGGGCCCGCGCGGCCCCGGGCGGCGGCCAGGAGCCGCTCGACCTCGGACTCGCTCAGCACCTTGGGCAGGCGCCGGCCCTGGCGCGGGCCGTCGAGCGCGGCGGCCGGATCGTCGCCGCGCAGGCCCTCGACGTAGAGGAACTTGTGGAACTGCCGCAGGGTCGAGAGCCGCCGCGCGGCGGTCCGCGGCGACAGCCCGCGGCGGCCGAGGCTCGCCAGGTAGGCGCGCAGGTCCGCGCTGCTGGCTGTGGCGATGCCGCGCCCGCCCAGGAACTCGGCGAAGTCCGTGAGGTCGCGCAGATAGGCGGCCAGGGTGTTGGGCCGGGCGTCGCGCTCGGCGACCAGCATCTCCAGGAAGGCCTCGACCTGTCGCGAGGCGGCGCGGTTTTCCTTCGGAGGTCCTCCCGGGGCCACGGAGGGTCAGACGCCGCGTGCCAGCGCCGCCTCGATCGCCAGCAGGCGGGCCTCGCGCTCCAGCCCGACGTTGCTGAGCGCGGTCAGGACGCGCTCCAGGGCCAGGAGATGGCTGCCGCCCGGGCCGGCCTTGCCGAGCACCAGGAGCGTCAGCAGCACCGTCTCGCCCAGGCGACCGCTGCCGCTCGCGCCCTCCAGGGCGAAGAGGACGGAGGCGTCGGGCACCTCGGTCGCCCTATCGTCGGTGCTGGCGGCGATCTCGGACCAGTCGAGCGGCCCGCCGCCGCCCAGGGCGCGCAGGGCGATCTGCAACAGCGCCACCCGGGAGGAAAGGGCCGAGGGGTCTTCGCCCTGGTTCGCCGAAATCCAGGCGTTCAGGTCGCCGTCCCAGGGCACGCTGGGAAGTCCGGCCAGCCGGGCGTAGGGCCAGAGCGCGGTCACCGCCGCGGCCGCCGAGGGGATCTTCATGGCCTCCTGGCGAGCCAGGGCCATCCAGGCCTCGGCCTTCTGGAAGCGCCCGAGGGCGAAGAGCGCCTGGCCGGCGATGCCGGTGAAGTCGGAAAGCTCTGCCGTCGGCTCCAGGATCAGCAGCAGCGGCTCGTAGAGCCGTGCCACCGCCAGGTAGTCCTGCGGCGAGGGCGCGGCATCCAGGGCCGCTGCGATCATGTCCGCCTGGTCCTTCGCCGTGGCCGCATCGGCCAAGGCCGCCTGGTAGCGGAGCGCGCGGGCGCGGCTGCCCTCCCATTCCACGGCCAGGCTGCGGAAGGCGGCCAGATCGGCCTCGGCGATCTCGACCTGGCTGTAGAGCCGCCCCAGTTCCGCCGCCGGCAGGACCCCCAGGGCCACGGCCTCCTCGGCGACCTCGATCCGCCGTTCGAGTGCGAGATCCGAGCTGCGGGCCATGGCGAAGAGCATGCCCGGGTGGATCTCCTGCGCCGTCTCGTCGGCCAGAGAGACGTCCAGGCGCTGCAGGATCGACAGCTCGAAGACCGAGGGATCGCCGATCACCGGGATGTCCGACGCCCCGCCGGAGGCGGCTTCCGCCAGAGCGATGAAGCTGTCCTCGTCGCCGCTGGACTGCTCGCGCAGCAGGCCGACGCCCAGCGCCGCGCCGGCCATCTCGCCAGCGTGGATCTGGCAGAACACCAGGGCCTTCTGCCAGTAGAGGCTCTGCTCGCCTTGGCCGACGACGTTGCGGACCGAGCGGCAGGCCTGGTCGGCGTTGCCGGCCAGCAGGTAGGCCTCGACCCGGGCGCGCTGGATCGATTCGTCGGCGTTGCGCTCGGGCACGACGCGCAGCAGCTCCTCGAGGCCTTCGATCTGGCCCAGGGCGGCCAGATGCTCGATACGCAGCTTCAAAAGGCTGCCGCCTTCGCCGCCGGCCTGCCCGGCCGGCGGCACCGCGGCCGAAAGCAGAAGGCGGGCGGCCAGCTCGCGCAGCGAGGGCGAAGCGATTTGATCCGAGAGCCGCGACATGAAGCGCAGCACGAGGTGACGCTTGGAGCCGCGCCACATGTCGCTGCCGAAGCCGCCGCTGCCGGAGTCCAGGGTGCCGACCGCCTCGAGGTCGATCGTCCCGAGGCGGTTGACCTCGATCTCGCTGGAAGGGGCCGCCGGTTCGTCCGGCTCGAGCCTCGGCCCGCCGGCCAGCGGCTCGGGCTGCAGGATCTTGGTCGCGTCATCCGAATGGAGACCGGCGCTGCCGTCGGGCAGCAGGTTGACCGGCCGGTTGAAGGCCGTGGGCGCCTGCTCGGTCCCCTCCGCCGCGGCCTCTTGAGCCGCCAGCGGCGCGACCGCGACCAGCACCGCCAGGCAGCCGAAGGCGGCCATCAGCGCGGACCGCGCGAACATAGTGTCAGCGCGGGAAACGATCATCCGGTATGACCTTTTCCACCTGTGTCGTCGGCGCCGGAATCTCCCAGGTCAGAAGAAACCCGCCGCCGATGACGCCCGCAGCGACAACCAAGGTCACCGCAACTAGAACTTTTGACATCGACCCCCGCGCTCTTGCCATGTTTATTGACGAAACCACCTCGGCCACGGAGACCCGCCAATTTCCGCCCCGTCTGCCGAGTGCTGGCGACACGGGCTTGCGTGCTCCCGACGCCAGTATGCTAGGTTTCGACTATGGCCAATTTGCGGCAGTTTATCGGCGCTTTGAATCCGGTGCAACGGGGCTCCGAGCCTTGCCTTCCGCCCGGCCGGGGGGACCACGGCGCGGTCCCGGGACACGAGCCGTGATGCCGGACGCCGTCGAGATTCCCATAGACCGGACGATCGTGCTCGTCGGCTTGATGGGCGCCGGCAAGTCCTGCATCGGCCGACGCCTGGCGGTCCGTCTCGGCCTGCCCTTCAGGGACGCGGACGCCGAGATCGAGAGCGCCGCCGGCAGCAGCATCGAGGACATCTTCGAGCTGCACGGCGAAGCGGCCTTTCGGGAGGGCGAGGCCCGGGTCATCTGCCGCCTTCTGACCGGCGCACCGCACGTGCTGGCGACCGGCGGCGGTGCCTTCATGAACCCGGACACCCGCGCCGCGATCGGGGAAGCGGCGGTCTCGGTCTGGCTGCGGGCCGACCTGGATCTGCTGCTGAAGCGCACCGGCCGGCGCAACAACCGGCCCCTGCTCAAACACGGCGATCCCCGGAAGACCCTGTCCGACCTGATGGCCTGGCGCTATCCGATCTACGGCACCGCCGACCTGATCGTCGACAGCTTCGACGGACCGCCCGAGGTGACCGTCGAGCGAGTCCTGACGGCGCTGCGCGGCCGCGCCACGGCGGCGAAGGATCCCATCCCGGTGGAGGAAGCGGAGGCGTGAGCCGGGTCGAAAGCCTGACCGTCGCCCTGGGCGCGCGGTCCTACGAGATCCTGGTCGGCGAGGGTCTCCTGGCCGAGGCGGCGGCAAGGGTCGCCGCGGTCCTGCCCGGGCGCCGGCTGGTCGTGGTCACGGACGAGACCGTCGCCAGGCTGCACCTGCCGGCCTTGTCGGACGCCCTCGCGGCCGCCGGCCGGGACAGCCCGGCGATCGTCCTGCCGTCGGGCGAGGCGACCAAGGATTTCGCCCATCTCCAGATGCTGACCGAGAGGCTGCTGGACGCGAAGGTCGACCGGGGCAGCGTCCTGGTCGCCTTCGGCGGCGGCGTGATCGGCGACCTGGCCGGGCTGGCCGCCGCGCTGACCCTGCGCGGCCTGGACTTCGTCCAGGTGCCCACGACCCTGCTGGCGCAGGTCGACAGCTCGGTCGGCGGCAAGACCGGGATCAACACCCGCCAGGGCAAGAACCTGGTCGGCGCCTTTCACCAGCCACGGCTGGTGCTGGCCGACATCGGCACGCTCTCGACCCTGCCGAAGCGCGAGCTGCTGGCCGGCTACGCCGAGGTGGTCAAGTACGGCCTGATCGCCGACCCAGACTTCTTCGCCTGGCTCGAGACCGAGGGCCCCGCCCTGATCGCCGGCGACAGCGAAGCCCGGCGCCACGCCGTGCTGACCGCCTGCGCCGCCAAGGCGGCCATCGTCGCCGAGGACGAACAGGAGCGCGGACGGCGGGCCCTGCTGAACCTGGGGCACACCTTCGGCCATGCCCTGGAGGCCGAGGTCGGCTACGGCGGCGGCCTGCTGCACGGCGAGGCCGTGGCCATCGGCACGGTCCTGGCCTTCGACCTCTCGGTGCGCTTGGGGCTCTGCCCGGCCGAAGACGCGGCCCGCGTCCGGCACCACCTGGCCTCGGTCGGCCTCCCGACCGGGCTCAAGACCCTGCCGGAGGGCGCGCGGAACCCGGACAGCCTCTTGCGCCACATGGCACACGACAAGAAGGTGCAGGACGGACGGATCACCTTCGTCCTGCAGCGCGGCATCGGCCAGGCCTTCCTCGCCCGGGAGGTCGAGCCGGCAGCCGTCCGCGACCTGCTGACTCGCGCCGCGGCGGCATGAGGCAGCCCGCGGCGCCCCAAGCGATGCCATCCGAAACGCCAAGCCCGATCCCAGCAACAACCTAGATGCGGCCCTGAAATCATGGACCAGGGAATCCTTCTCCCGACCCTCGCCATCGTCATCCTGCTCTTCCTCTCCGCGTTCTTCTCGGGCTCCGAGACCGCCTTGACCGGATCCTCGCGGGCGCGGATGCATGTGCTCTCCCGCGAGGGCAACCGCCGGGCACGCCTGGTCAATCAGCTCTGGGAACGCAAGGACCGCCTGATCGGTGCCATCCTGCTCGGCAACAACCTGGTCAACATCCTGGCCTCGGCCCTGGCGACCAGCGTGCTGATCCGTCTCTTCGGCGACGCCGGCGTGGCCTACGCCACCCTGGTCATGACCCTGATGGTGCTGATCTTCGCCGAGGTCCTGCCCAAGACCTATGCCATCCACAACGCCGACCGCATGGCCCTGGCCATCGCCCCGCCGCTGCGCCTGGTGGTGACGCTGCTGGCGCCGGTGACGCAGCTGATCCAGCTGATCGTCCGCGGCACCATGCGGATCTTCGGCGTACGCCTCGACCCGGGGCTCGGCAACCGCCTGGCCGAGGAGGAGCTGCGCGGCGCCATCGAGCTCTTCGTCGCCGACCAGAAGGAGGTCCGGCAGGAGCGCGCGATGCTGCACTCGATCCTCGATCTCAGCGAGGTCGAAGTCTCGGAGATCATGACCCATCGCAGCAAGGTCGAGGCCGTCGACATCGGCCAAAGCCGCGCCAAGATCATGGAGGCCGTGCTCTCCAGCCCGCACACCCGCCTGCCGCTGTGGCGCGACGACCCGGACAACATCGTCGGCGTGCTGCACGCCAAGCAACTCTTCAGGGCCCTGCACGAACGGCCGGAGGCCGCCGGGGAGCTGGACGTCGCCAGCATCGCGAGCCCGCCCTGGTTCATTCCCGAGGGCACCGACCTCCTGGCCCAGCTCCAGGCCTTCCGCGCCCGGCGCGAGCACTTCGCGATCGTCGTCGACGAGTACGGCGAGGTCCTGGGCGTGGTCACCCTGGAGGACATCCTGGAAGAGATCGTCGGCGAGATCACCGACGAGCACGACATCCGCATCGAGGGCGTCCGCCCGGCCAAGGACGGCGGCGTCGTGGTCGACGGGGACGTCACGATCCGCGACCTGAACCGGCAGTTCGACTGGCAGCTCCCGGACGAGGAAGCCTCGACCATCGCCGGCCTGGTGCTGCACGAGGCCCGGACCATCCCCAACGTCGGCCAGGTCTTCGTCTTCCACCAGAAGCGCTTCGAGGTGCTGGGCCGCAAGCGCAACCAGATCACCTCGATCCGCATCACCCAACTGGATGGGCCGGGCCCCAAGGCCGCGCCGAAGAAGGGCCACGGGGCCGGGAGCGCTTGACCGTCGCATACCCCCGCCTATAGTCGGCGCTTCTTCGCAGCCGCAAAAAACGAGCGAGCCCACGCATGCCTCTGCCACCTCCGGTCGAACGCGAGCAGCAGCATTGCCGGCAGTACGATTTCCGCGGCTACCGGCGGGCCGACGGCCTGTGGGACATCGAGGGCCACCTGACCGACACCAAGACCTACGGCTTCGACAACGATCACCGCGGCCGGATCGAGGCCGGCGACCCGATCCACAACATGTGGATCCGCCTGACCATCGACGAGGAGCTGCTGATCCACGACATCGAGGCGGTGACCGACGACGGGCCCTATGCCATCTGCCCGGCGATCACGCCCAACTTCAAGAAGATCAAGGGCGAGCGGATCGGCGCCGGCTGGCGACAGCGGGTCCGGGCCAAGCTCGGCGGGACCGAGGGCTGCACCCATCTGGTCGAGATGCTGGGCGCCATGGCGACGGTCGCCTTCCAGACCCTCTACCCGACCTGGGCCAGAAAGCGGGCAAAGGCCTCCACGACCAAGCGACCGGCCCTGATCGACACCTGCCATGCCTATGCCAGCGACGGCGAGATCGTGAAGAAGGTCTGGCCGGACTTCTACACGGGCGACTAGCGCAGCCCGCGTTGCTTCGCGCGCGGACAAGCTGCTCTCACCATATGGAATAGATCGAATCATCTGCGCCTGATTGATTCCCATTAAGCGCAGCTCGATCTCGGACCGACCGGCCTCGGCAGCGGCGACAAGACTTCGTTAAGCCGGCGACGGGGAGAATCGGGGCATGTCGCGCGCCTCAAACCCACCAGGATCGGAACCCTTTTGGCGGTCACGACCGGATTGGTCACGACCGGAAGGGTCGATCGGACAGCAGCCACCGATTGCCCCTCCCCGTCCCAGCGCCTTGCGGCCCCGGCCCTCCCCCGCTCCCGCCGGGAGAGGGAACAGACGTCGGCGCGGCAAGGATGTCCCTCGCCCAAGGGGACGGGCACGCGCGGCGCTTCGCGCAGGCCTGGCGACGCGCCAGCCGGGCCTTGGCCGGCGCTGGGTGAAGGGGGTCCGAATCGTGCTCTTAGCCCGCCGTGGCTTCGGCCTCTTCCGGCGTAAGCGTCTTGAGCTGCAGGGCGTGGACCCGCTCCTCCAGCTCCTCGGCGAGGATATCGTAGACCAGGCGTTGCCGGGCGACCCGCGACCGCCCCTCGAAGGCGCTCGAGACGACCAGAACGTTGAAATGGGTCTCGCCGCCGGGCGACCAGCCGGCATGGCCCTGATGCTTGGCCGAGTCGTCGGCGATCTCCAGGCGCAGCGGCTCGAGCCGCTGGGTGAGCTTGGTCTCGATTCGCTTGGCCATGTCCATGCCGGGGATCCTTCCGCGCGCTGCCGTCCTGGCTGCTTACCTGGGGATCCGGGGCCCGTGCTGTCAAGCCGGTCCGGCCGGAAGCGGCCGTGCCGGGCGTCGACGCCTTGCCTGCCCATCGGCGCCCAACCATAATCGATCCATGGCCAGACCGACCCCAGACGCCGTCAACGAGCCCTTCCGGCGCCCCCGCGAGTTCGAGCGCGGCTGCGCCGAGCCCGGCTGCGCCGAGGAAGGCCTCTATCCGGCGCCGCTGTCGCGCGACCGCCTGCGCGAGTACAAGTGGTACTGCCTGGAGCACATCCGTGCGTTCAACAAGGCCTGGGACTTCTTCGCCGGGATGAAGGAGGACGAGATCGAGGCCCAGCGCCGCTTCGATACGGTCTGGAACCGGCCGAGCTGGCGGGTCGGCACCGGGCCCAAGGGCTTCGATGACATCCACGACGACTTCGGCTTCTTCAGGGACGGCGAAGCCGAGCCGCCCCGGCAGCGCCCGCAGACCGAGGAGGAGCGCGCCCTGGCCGAGCTGGAACTCCAGCAGCCGGTCGCCTTCGAGGAGATCAAGGCGCGCTATATCGAGCTGGTGAAACGCCTTCATCCGGACGCCAACGGCGGCAATCCGGAGAACGAGGAGCGGCTGAAGCGGATCAACGAGGCCTATGCCAGGTTGCGCAGCCTCCATGCGTGAAAGCGGCTCGCCAAGACCGGCGCAAGTCCTTAAATTCCCCCTGAACCTAGAAGCGAACGACGCAGTGAACCGACGGAAGACCAATGGCCGCTGACAACGCCTACGCCGCCCTGATCGACACCTTGGGCGCGCCCGACATCCAGGTCTCGGTCCGCCAGACCTTCGGCATCGACAGCGACATGGAGGTGCCGGCCTACAGCCAGACCGAAGAGCATGTCCCCAACGTCGACGAGGCCTACCGCTTCGACCGCGACACCACGCTCGCGATCCTGGCCGGCTTCGCTCACAACCGGCGGGTCATGATCCAGGGCTATCACGGCACCGGCAAGTCGACCCACATCGAGCAGGTCGCGGCGCGCCTGAACTGGCCCTGCATCCGGGTCAACCTGGACAGCCACATCAGCCGCATCGATCTGATCGGCAAGGACGCGATCGTCCTTCAGGACGGCAAGCAGATCACCGAGTTCCGCGAGGGCCTGCTGCCCTGGGCGCTGCAGCATCCGGTGGCCCTGGTCTTCGACGAGTACGACGCCGGCCGGCCGGACGTGATGTTCGTGATCCAGCGCCTGCTGGAGGTCGAAGGCAAGCTGACCCTGCTGGACCAGAACCGGGTGATCCGCCCGCACGAGGCCTTCCGCCTGTTCTCGACCGCCAACACGGTCGGCCTGGGCGATACCACGGGCCTCTACCACGGCACCCAGCAGATCAACCAGGGCCAGATGGACCGCTGGAACATCGTCGCGACCCTGAACTACCTGCCGCACGACGAGGAGGTCGCCATCGTCCTGGCCAAGACGCCGGCCTACGACACGCCCGACGGCCGCAAGACCATCGCCGCCATGGTCGCGCTGGCCGAGCTGACCCGCAGCGGCTTCATCAACGGCGACCTCTCGACGGTGATGAGCCCGCGCACGGTGATCACCTGGGCCGAGAACGCCGAGATCTTCAAGGACATCGGCTATGCCTTCCGCGTGACCTTCGTCAACAAGTGCGACGAGGTCGAGCGC
>JAKSBE010000251.1 GCA_022361275.1 Kiloniellales bacterium | reverse complement strand
TGACAGTCCATGTCGAAGGACGCGCAGCAGTGGCACGGGACCACGATTCTCTCGGTCCGCAAGGGCGACCGGGTGGTGGTCGCCGGCGACGGCCAGGTCTCCCTGGGCCAGACGGTGATCAAGGGCTCGGCGCGCAAGGTGCGGCGCCTGGGCAAGGGCGAGGTCATCGCCGGCTTCGCCGGGGCCACGGCCGACGCGCTGACCCTCTTCGAGCGCCTGGAGGCCAAGCTGGAGCAGCATCCGGGACAGTTGACCCGGGCCTGCGTCGAGCTGGCCAAGGACTGGCGGATGGACCGCTACCTGCGCCGGCTGGAGGCCATGATGGCGGTGGTCGACGCCAAGGCCTCGCTGGTCCTGACCGGCACCGGCGACGTGCTGGAGCCCGACGACAACCTGATCGGCATCGGCTCAGGCGGCAACTACGCGCTGGCGGCGGCGCGCGCCCTGATCGACCGCGACGACCTCGACGCCGAGGCCATCGCGCGCAAGGCCATGGACATCGCTGCTGGGATCTGCGTGTACACCAATGACAACGTCATCCTCGAAAGCCTACCTGCCGCGTGACGCCGGCGGGCGCCGCGACCAGCCCGAGCCCGGCGCCTTCTCGCCGCGCGAGATCGTGTCGGAGCTGGACCGCTTCATCGTCGGCCAGGACGCCGCCAAGCGCGCCGTCGCCATCGCCCTGCGCAACCGCTGGCGGCGCCAGCAGCTGCCCGAGGGCCTGCGCGAGGAGGTCCTGCCCAAGAACATCCTGATGATCGGGCCGACCGGCGTCGGCAAGACCGAGATCGCCCGCCGCCTGGCACGCCTGGCCCAGGCGCCCTTCCTCAAGGTCGAGGCGACCAAGTTCACCGAGGTCGGCTACGTCGGCCGGGACGTCGAGCAGATCATCCGCGACCTGGTCGAGATCGCCATCACCATGACCCGGGAGCGCCTGCGCAAGGAGGTCCTGGCCAAGGCCGAACTGGCGGCCGAGGAGCGCCTGCTGGACACCCTGGTCGGCGAGAACGCGACCGCCGAGACCCGGACCAAGTTCCGCCAGATGCTGCGCGGCGGCGAGCTGGACGAGCGCGAGGTCGAGATCCAGGTCGCCGACAGCGGCGGACTGCAACTGCCGACCATGGACATCCCCGGCATGCCGGGCGCCCAGATGGGCATGATCAACCTGAACGACATCTTCGGGAAGGCCTTCGGCGGCCGCACCAAGCCCCGGCGCCTGACCGTCGAGCAGGCCATGCAGGTCCTGATCGAGGAGGAGAGCGACAAGCTGCTGGACCAGGAGGCCGTGGTCGCCGAGGCCATTGCCGCGGTCGAGCAGAACGGCATCGTCTTCCTGGACGAGGTCGACAAGATCACCGCGCGCTCGGACCGCATGGGCGCCGACGTCAGCCGCGAGGGCGTGCAGCGCGACCTGCTGCCGCTGATCGAGGGCACCATCGTGGCGACCAAGCACGGCACGGTGAAGACCGACCACGTGCTCTTCATCGCCTCGGGCGCCTTCCACCTGGCCAAGCCCGCGGACCTGCTACCCGAGCTGCAGGGCCGCCTGCCGATCCGGGTCGAGCTCAACGCGCTGACCCGCGACGACTTCAAGCGCATCCTGACCGAGCCGGAAGCCAGCCTGATCAAGCAGTACCGGGCCCTGATGGACACCGAGGAGGTGACCCTCGACTTCACCGAGGAGGCCATCGACGCCCTCGCCGACCTGGCGGCCGAGATCAACGCCACGGTCGAGAACATCGGCGCCCGGCGCCTGCAGACGGTGATGGAGAAGCTGCTGGAGGAAATCTCCTTCACCGCGACCGACCGCGGCGGCGAGACCATCGTCATCGACGCCAAGATGGTTCAGGAACGCGTCGCCGAGCTCGCCAAGGACGCCGACCTCTCCAAGTTCATCCTCTGACCCCGCCCTCGGCCGCGGCGGATCACCAACGGATCACGCCGAGGATGTTCGAAAAGTCATCGGTCCAGAGGTCCGTGGCGGGATCGGCCGACAGGCGCTGCCATCCGGGCAGGCTCTCCATGAGAGCGGCCCGGCCGGGATCCGCGGTCATCACCACCCACTCCGAGGGGGTGGCGGCATAGAGGTCCCTGTCCGCCTCGGGGATCACGTGGATCCGGCGCCAAGCCTTGAGCCCCTGACTTTCGGCCAGCCTGGCCAAGATCGGGGCCAGGTACAGATGCCGGTTCGAGACGTTGAAGAGGATCAGCCCGTCGCCCGCGGTCTTCTCGCGGTAGAGCGCCAGCGCCTCCGCGGTCAGCAGGTGGAGCGGCACGGCGTCGGAGCTGAAGGCGTCCAGGATCAGCAGGTCGTAGCCGGCCATGGGTGCCCGCGCCAGCTGAATCCGGCCGTCGCCGAGCACGATCTCGGTATCGCCCCCGCAGTCCGCGAGGACGCTGAAGTAGCGCGGATCGCGCGCCAGGCGAACCACGACCGGATCGATCTCGTAGACGGTCCAGGCCTGCCCGGGCTGCCGGTAGCAGGCGAGCGAGCCGACACCCAGGCCGACCGACCCGACCCGCTCGATCGGCGGCGCCCCGGCCGCGTCTTCCAGCGCCTCGAAGAGCTGGCCGGCCGGCCCCCCGACGCTGTAATAGGTCGTTGGGCTCCGCCGGTGGCCGGGCCGCGTGTCCTGGGCGCCGTGCACGGTCGTGCCGTGGGTCAGCACCCGGAAACGCCCGGCTTCGCCGACCTCAAGCACCCGATAGACGCCGAAGAAGCTGCGCGCCATGACCAGCGAGCCTTTGAGCTGACCGACGATCGTCGGCAGCAGAAGGACTCCCAGCAGGATCGCCGCCATGCGCAGCGGCCGCCGACGGCCGATGAAGATGCCCAGGCTGAGAAGCACGAGGACGAGGAAGGTACCGAAAGAGCCCTGGCCGATAGCCGTCTCGGACCTGAGCAGCATATGGGCCGTCACCACGCCGACGAGCGCCAGCGGGATCAGCAGGTCGCCCCAGACGGGCCGGCGTCCTTCGGCCCCGGCCGGCAGGAACAAGCAGGCTATGGCCAAGACCAGGGCATACTCGAACGTCCCCGGAAAGAGGACCGGCGCCAGCAGCGCGTTGAAGATGCCGCCGAGCACGCCGCCGGTCGACATCCAGAGGTAGAACTCGGTCAGATGGTCCTCGGCCGGCCGGGAAGCGACCAGCGCCCCGTGGCAAAACAGTGCCACCGCGAAGAAGACCGCTAGGTGCGCGACAACGGTCACGAGGATGCCCAGGGTCAACAGGAACAGCATCGGCGACAGCGCCAGGAAGAAGGGCAGCGCCCGGACCACGAGGTCGTGCTTGAGCAAGGGCCGCCGGGCGAAGACGACGACGTAGGTCAGCAGGTAGAGCACCAGCGGCAGGACCCAGAACAGCGGCGTGGGCGCGACGTCGGTGGTGATGTGCGCGGTGACCCCGAGCAGGAGGCTCGAGGGCAGGAAGGCCAGTGCGATCCAGCGCCCGCGCAGGCCCCAACTCGGGGCAGGCGTAGCCTCGCGCGGCGCCGCCGCGGCGGAGGGACCGCCGAGCGGACCGGCCAGCCGGTTCCAGACCACCAGGACGCAGAGCCCCATCAGCCCGCAGAGTGCCGCGTAGCCCCAGGACCAGGACCAGCTCTGCTGCTGAAGCCGCAGCAGCGGCTCGACCAGAAAGGGATAGGACAGCAGCGCCAGAACCGAGCCGAGGTTGCTGGTGCTGTAGAGGAAATAAGGGTCGGCGGCATCGCCGTGACCGCTCCGGGCAAACCATTTCTGCAGCACCGGGGCGGTCGCCGAGACCGCGAAGAAGGGCAGCCCGACGGAGACCGACAGCAGGCCCAGGATCCAGAACGCGGGGAAGCCCTCCGCCGGCGGGACCCATCCCTCCGGCAGGGCCACCGGCCAGGCCAAGAACGCGAGGGCCAGGATTCCGAGGTGGAGCAAGCCCTGCCGGCGCAGGCCGAGCCAGCGGACGCTGAAGTGGGCATAGGCGTAGCCGGCCAGGAGAACGGCCTGGAAGAACATCATCGCCGTGTTCCAGACCGAGGGGGCGCCGCCGAGCAGGGGCAGGACCATCTTGGCGATCATCGGCTGAACCGAGAACAGCAGGAAGGCGCCGAGGAAGATCGTCGCGGCGAAGATCGGCAGGGTCAGCCGCTCGGCAAGCCCGGGGCCGAAGGCGCCAGGTGTCTCGGTGGCCTGGTCGCTGCTCATGGGGTTTTCGTCCTTGTTGCCGGGGCCGGTAAGGACGGTCTAGCCGAGCAGACTTAAGATGCGGTTAGGCCCGGGCCGGCCGGGAACCCAGGGCATCGCCCGGCCAGACGCGTTCGCGTCTGATCGGGAAGTTAGGATCAGTCGAGGCCTTCGCTCCCGTTCAATTGCGCCAGCCAGCCCGCGACCCGACCCTCGGGCAGATTCGCGATCTCCTCGGCCAGGCGGTTGGCGAACTCGGTCTTGCGCGGGCTGAGGCCGGCGGTGTCGACCACCGCCTTTGGATGCGAGAGATCGGCCAGGCGCTGCAGCGCCTCGGCATCGTCCCAGATGATGCCGAGGAACTGGCAGACCTGGTGCACGAAGCGGCGGTTCGGCTTGCCGCGATGACCGTGCTCCAGGGCCGAGAGGTAGGCCGAGGAGACGCCGAGGCCGGCCGCCATGTCCTGCAGGCTGATGCCACGCTCGGCTCTCAGGGCCCGGAGCCTTTCGCCGAAAGGGGTCATGCCGCCCGCTGGACCGCCGCCATCTTCAGGCTTCCGCCTCGCCGAGGCCGTGGCGCGCGTGCCACTCGGCCAGGGACTCCTCGGGATAGGCCTCGAAGTGCCGGTCTCGGGCGCCTTCCTCGGGCAGCTCGACCCAGGCGGCCTTGGAGCCGAGCATGACGTGCACCCGCTCCGGCGGCGGCGGCAGCGGCGTGTCGATCGCCGAGGCGAAGGGATGCACCAGCTCCGGCCAGCGCGGGTCGAAGACCCAGAGCGCCGAGCCGCAGTGCTTGCAGAAATGCCGTCGCGCCGGGCTTGGCTCGCCGCCGGGCCGGGTCCCGGCCCGGTAGACGCTGAGATGCTTCTCGCCCGAAACCTCCAGGCTCGCCGCGTCGCCGCCAAGGTTGATGGCGTAGCCGCCGCCCCCGGCGGTCTTGCGGCAGATCGAGCAGTAGCAGCGCAGATAAGGCGCCGGCGATCCGGCTTCCAGCGCGAAGCGCACGGCGCCGCAGTGGCAAGATCCTTCCAGGCGCATCGCCTCTTCTCCCGTGAACCGCTTAACTCGAATCGAGTTTAGCGGCGGCGGGCCGGCCTGTCGCCTCCGGACCTTTACGCATCACTCCCGCTGCACATTACCCGGGGCGCCGTTTGAGCAGGACGTAGAAGGCCCCGGCGCCGCCGTGAGCCGGCTGGGCCTGCGCGAAGGCCAGGACCCGATCGCGGTTCGGCGCCTCGTTCAGCCAGCGCGGCAAGTTGGTCCGGATCACACCGGATGCCTGGCCCTCGCCGCCGCCGCCCGGGCGGCCCTTCCCGGTGATCACCAGAACGCAGCGCCGCCCGGCGGCCTGGGAACGGGTCAGGAAGTCGCCCAGCCGGCGATGAGCGACGGCCTGGGTGTCGCCGTGCAGATCGATGGTCGCCTCGATCGGCAGCTTGCCACGCCGCAAACGCTCCAGCTTGCGCCGGTCGAGGCCGGACGCCCGGCCGGCCTCCAGGTCGGGGGCCGCGGTCTTGCGGGGCGTCCCGCCGGTCGAAGGCCGGGGCGAAGCGGCGGCCTCGCGGGCCGGCGCCTTGGACGCCTCTGGAACCTTGGGTTCGGAGACTTGAGGTTCGGGGCGGTCCGCCGTTGCCGTCCTTGCCCGCTTTTCCAGGGGCTTGGTGTCCTGTGTCGCCTTTCGCCAAAGGGCGCGGTCCGCATCCGAGATCTGCGGTTCCTTTCCGCGACCCCGGCCGCGGTCGCCGTCCTTCCTGCCAGCCATCGCCGGACTCTAGATCAAACTGCGCTCGATTAGAATCAATTGAGCGAAGATAATTTGATCTATTTCATATAGATAGAGCAGCTTATCCGCGTTCAAATGAACGCGGACTGCGCTAGGCTTGGCCCTCGTCTTCGACCAGGATCACGTGGAGACGCCGCGGGCCGTGGGCGCCCATCTGGATAGTCTGCTCGATGTCGCCGGTGCGCGAGGGCCCGGTGATGAAGTTGACCGTGCGCGGCAGGCGTCCCCCGCCGTTGGCCGCGTACAGGCGGTCCCAGGCGTCCTCGTAGGGCCCGACGACCTGCGAGGCCTTGAGCACGACGATGTGGTTCTCCGGCAGGAAGTTCAGGGTGGTCGGCGCCGTCGGGCCCGAGGCCAGCATCAGGGTACCGGTCTCGGCTACCCCGGCGACGGCGGCGGTCACCGAGGTCGGGTCCTCGACCCGGGCCCGGCCGCTCTCGACCTTCAGCAAGGGCTGCTCGCTCCAGGGCAGCCCCTCCAGCACCGGGTCCGGCGAGAGGCGGACCTCGGCCGGCAGGTTCTGACCCTTCAGGTAATCGGCCACGGCCTTGGGTACCTCGCCCTCGGTGGCGACCCGCGCGACGCTGGTCGCCACCGCTTCGGCCTGCGCGACGAAGAGATCGATCACCGCCGGCCGCGCCAGGGCGCTGCGCGCCGGCACCGGCCCGCGGGCCTTGGCCGTCAGGCGGGCCTTTACCGCGTCCTGCCGCGTCCGGTCCCGGCCGTCGGCCTTGAGCGCACGCCGGACCCGGCCGAGGATCTCCGACCTGCGGTCGGTCATGCCGGCCCTGCTTTGCGCTTCCGGGCCCAGAGCTGCTGGAAGGTCGGGCCTTGCGGCGCCGGCAGGTCGCGATGCGCGGTCCAGCCGCCGGCCAGGGGCAGCCTGCGGAAGCGGCCGCGGCGCCGGCCGAGCAGGCCCAGCGCCCGGGTCTTGAGACCGGCGAAGAAGTGATAGAGGGCCGGCCGCCGGGCGAAGAAGGCCCAGAAGACAAGCCCGGCGCGCAGCGGCAGCGGCGAGAGGTGGCGTTCGAACTCGCGCTCGCGCCAATGGCGCATCATCTTGGGCAGAGGGATATGCATCGGGCAGACCGCCTCGCAGCGGCCGCAGAAGGAGGAGGCGTTGGGCAGGTGCCCGGCTTCCTCCACGCCGATCAGGCCGGGCGTCAGCACCGCGCCGATCGGCCCGGGATAGACCCAGCCGTAGGCGTGGCCGCCGATGGCGTGATAGACCGGGCAGTGGTTCATGCAGGCGCCGCAGCGGATGCAGCGCAGGGCGTCCTGGTACTCCGTCCCGAGCATGCCCGAGCGGCCGTTGTCCAGCAGGACGACATGGTATTCCCCCGGCCCGTCGAGATCCCCGGCACGGCGCGGCCCGGTCGAGAAGGTGGTGTAGGAGGAGAACTCCTGCCCGGTTGCGGAGCGCGCCAGAACCCGCAGGATGACCGAGACGTCCTCCAGGGTCGGCACGACCTTCTCCAGACTGGCGACCACGATGTGCACCTTCGGCAGGATCTGGGTCAGGTCGCCGTTGCCCTCGTTGGTCACGATGACCGAGGAACCGGTCTCGGCGATCAGGAAGTTGGCGCCGGTGATCCCCACGTCCGCCTTGACGAAGCGCTGGCGCAGAATGCCCCGTGCCTCCGCCACCAGGGCCGCCGCTTCCTCCAGGTTGCGGTCCGCCGGCAGGTGGTCGTGGTGGTCGCGGAAGTCGGCCTCGATCTGGTCCTTGGTCAGGTGCACCGCCGGGGCGATGATGTGGCTGGGCGGCTCCTTGCGCAGCTGGATGATGTACTCGCCGAGATCGGTCTCGATCGGCTCGATGCCGTTGGCTTCCAGGTGATCGTTGAGGGCGATCTCCTCGGCGATCATGGACTTGCCCTTGGTCACCGTCTCGGCGTCGACGCTGCGGCAGATCTCCAGGATCTTGTCGCGAGCCTCGGCCGCGGTGCCGCACCAGTGCACCTGGCCGCCCTGCTCGATGACCCGTGTCTCATAGGCTTCGAGGTAGAGATCCAGGTGCTCCAGGGTGTGGTTCTTGATGTCGCGTGCCGCGTCGCGCAGGGCCTCGAACTCCGGCAGCTTGGCGGCCGCCTTGGCGCGCTTGTCGATGAAACCGGCCTTGACGTGGGTCAGCGCCTTCTTGAGCTGAGGGTCCCGGACCGCGGCGCGGGCGTTGTCGGGAAAGGCGTGTGACGTCGACTGCATCCGGCTCTAGCCCTCCTGTCCCTCGCCGATCGCCCCCTCGCCAATAGCAGGCGTCGTGCGGTCGCCGGCCAGGACCTCGGCGACGTGACGTGTCTGCACCTTGCTGCCGCGGCGCTTCAGCTTGCCGGCCATGTTCATCAGGCAGCCCAGATCGCCGGCCAGCAGCAGTTCCGCCCCGGTGCTCTCGACGCAGTCGGCCTTGGCGCTGACCATCTCGTTGGAGATCTCCGGATACTTGACGCAGAAAGTGCCGCCGAAGCCGCAGCAGGCCTCGCCTTCGGGCAGCTCGGCCAGCACCAGCCCTTCGACCGAGGCGAGCAGCCGGCGGGGCTGCGCCCGGATCTTCAGTTCGCGCAGGCCCGAGCAGGAATCGTGATAGGTCGCACGCGCCGGAAAGCTGGCCGCGACCGCGTCGACCTTCAGCACGTCGCTCAGGAAGGACACCAGCTCATGGGTCCGCGCTGACAGGGCCTCGGCTCGCCCCTGCCAATCCGGGTCGTCCTTCAAGAGCGCGGGGTAGTGCTCCTTGACCATGGCCGCACAGGAGCCCGAGGGCGCGACCAGGTGGTCGAAGCTTTCGAAGGCGACGATGGTCTGGCGGGCGATGGCGGCGGCGTCGCGCCGGTCGCCGGAGTTGTAGGCCGGTTGGCCGCAGCAGGTCTGGGCCCGCGGGACCTCGACCCGGCAGCCGGCGTCCTCCAGCAGCTTGACCGCGGCGAAGCCCACCGAAGGCCGAAAGAGATCGACAAGGCAGGTCACGAAGAGGCCGACCCTCGGCCTGCGCGCGGCGCTGTCCTGGCTCATCTCTCCTCGCCTTCTTCTTGTCGTCGGGCCTTCGAACATCGCGGCAAGGATGCGCGGCCATGGCGGCAAAAGCAAGCCAAGGCCGCAGAATACCGCGGATTTTCGCGTCAACTCAACCGGCGGCGCGGACCCTGGCCCTTCAGACGGTGGCAGAGCGCCCGGGCCTCACCGCCGGAAAGCGGTACCGCGCCGGAATTCAGCTGGCCGCGGCGCGACGCGCGGCGACCGACTTGGGCAGGAAGAGAAAGTAGCGGCCCTTCTGCTTCATGCGCCCGGCCTCGGCCAGGGCCGGCTCGCCCGAGCCCCAGAAGAAGTCGCCGCGTACGGGCCCTTTGATCGCGCTGCCGGTGTCCTGGGCGATCAGCAGACGCTGCAGGGACCGCTCGCTGGCCGGCCAGGTGGTGTCGAGGAAGACCGGCGCCCCCAGGGGCAGGTGAGCCGGGTCGACGGCCAAGCTGCGGCCTGCGGTCAAGGGAACGCCCTGGGCCCCGATCGGTCCCTCGCCTCGGATCTCGCGGAAGAAGATGAAGCGCCCGTTGCGGTGCATCAGGGACTGCGCCTTGTCCGGATTGTCGCGCAGCCAGTCGCGGATCGACTGCATCGACACGTCGCGGCGGTCGAGGACCTTCTCCTGGATCATCGCCCGCCCGATGGCGTAGAAGGGCAGGCCGTTGGAGGCCGCGAAGCCGACCCGTTTCATCCTGCCGTCGGGCAGACGCACGCGGCCGGATCCCTGAACGTGAAGGAAGAAGACGTCGACCGGATCGTCGGCCCAGAGCAGCTCCAGATTCCGGCCGGAGAGGGCGCCGTTTTCGATCTCGGCGCGGCTGAAGTAGGGCACCAGGCGACTCTCGTCGACGCGGCCGATGATGCGCTCGCCCTCCAGGTCCGCGCGGAAGTCGCCGAGGTTCACCGACACCAAGTCGGGCGGCCGGGTATAGAGCGGGAAGCGATAGCGTCCGTTCGGCTTGGTGTCGCCGCGGAGCTCGGCTTCGTAGTAGCCGGTGAAGAGGCCCTCGGCATCGCCGTCGTCGCTCACCAGGAAGGGCGTGAACCAGGTCTCGAAGAAGAGCCGGGCCGAGATGTCGTCGGTCACCGCCAAGCGTTCCAGATCCGCGCAGATCGGCCGCCAGTCGGCGGCCCGGCCGCCCAGGGCCTCGGGGCCGATGGCCTTGTCGTCGGCGCTCGACAGGATCCGCCGGCAGGAGCGGCGCAGGGCGGGCAAGGCCTCGGCGACGGCGTCCGCCTCCCAGCCGGGCAGCGCGTCGAAGCCGACCGGCTCCAGAAGGGCCGCCTGCTTGGGCGGCTCCGGCGGCGCGGGCCGCTCCGGCGGCGGGGCCTTTTCGCAGGCCGCGAGCAGCAGCGGCAGGGCGCCGGCCAGAATGAGATGCATATAGGGGGAAAGCCGTTTCGGCTTCTGCCGCTTGGCCAAGAACCCTGCTCCCGTCCCGGAGCCGATCAGTCCGGACTGCGCGTCGCGACCAGGGTCCAGTTCGGGTCGCGGCTGCGGGTGTTGCGCGCGAAGGTCCAGAGATCGGTGATCTGGGTGACGTCGCTGGGATCGCCTTCGACAATGCGGCCCTCGGAATCCTTCACAACGTTGATCTGCTCGGACACGAAACGCACGGTGACGAAAGCCGTCCGATCCTGCAGCTCGGCGTCCTCGATCTTGGCCTCCTTGATGCCGACCAGGGTGGTCTCGAGAGTCTGATTTGCGGTCTCGCGTTCCTGGATGGCGCCGGTGAAGTCGTCGAAGACGTTGTTCGAAAGCAGCGGTCTCAGGGTCTTGCTGTCGCCATCGGCGAAGGCGGCGACGACCATCTCGAAGGCCGCCCGGGCGCCTTCGATGAAACCCGACTCCTCGAAGCCGTGATCGGCCAGCTTGATCTGCGTCAGGCCGCTGGCCAGGGGATCCTCGGCCGCGCCATTGGCGGCCCCGGTGATGTCGTCCTCGCGCTGTCCGCCACGGCGGTCCGGCAGGTTGACGACCTTGTCGTTCCCGGAGTCCTCCGGCGAGCGCTGCTGGAAGGGATCGAAGTCGCGCGGCTGCTCGTGGCCGGTCCGGCGTCCGAGGACCCGTCGCAGCTGGAGAACGAGGAACGCCGCCAAGGCGGCAAAAAGGATGATGTCGAAAAACTGCAATCCGTTATCCATCAAGTATGAGTTTCGGACCGGACCGGAGCAGCGGCCCTCGTCGCGGGACTCGGGTCCCTACGATAGTGGCATCTGCGGGGATCTCCACATACATATAATATCGTCGCCTTCAAAAGCGACTCGATCCGGCCCCTTCCGGGCTGGTCCTCTTGGCAGGTTCGTGACAGCACTACACCATTGGGAAGGTAAATAAGCCGTTGCCGGTGAAAGGGCAAGGATGGGTCTGATCATCTTTCTTCTGTTTCTTCTGGTCCCGCTGCTCGAAATCGGGGTCTTCATCGAGATCGGCGGCCTGATCGGCCTCCTGCCGACGCTCGGTCTGATCCTCCTGACCGCGGCCTTGGGGACGTGGCAGCTGCGCGTGCAGGGCCTCTCCACCCTGGCCCGCGCCCGGCAGCAGATGGAACAGGGTCAGTTGCCGGCCCAGGAGCTCTACGACGGCTTCTGCCTGATCATCGCCGGCGCGCTGCTTCTGACGCCCGGCTTCGTCACCGACGCCTTCGGCTTCGCCCTCTTCGTCCCGGCCTTCCGCCGGCTCCTGCGCCAGGCCATCGCGCAGCGGATCAAGCTGCGGGCCGAGGTGCGGATGCGCCGGCAGGACGACCGGGGAGACGACCAGGGATCGGGGACCGTCATCGACGGCGAGTTCCACGAGGTGCCGGACGACCACGATCCCTTGCCCGGACGGGGCGGCGGGCCGGGGAGCTGAGACGGCGGCCCAGTTGTTTCGCCAGGGCATCCATGCTAGCCAGACCGGCCTTCACCGTCGGGGCCTTTCAATCTGGAGCAGAGACATGACCGGGGACGATCAGGGCGCAGCGGCACCAGGCGCCCAGCCTGCCGCGCCAGCTGGCGAGAGCATCGAAGAGGCCCGCTTCGGCATTCGGGCGCAGTACCTGAAGGACATCTCCTTCGAGAACCCCAACGCACCACTGATTTACACCAAGCTGAACGCCCAGCCCGACATCGCGGTCAGCGTCGACGTGCAGGCGCGGCCCCTGGAGGGCCGGACCTACGAGACCGTGCTCTCGGCCACCGTGGACGCGAAGTTCGATCAGACCCAGGGCTTCCTGATCGAGCTACAGTACGGCGCCCTGGTTCAGGTCTCCGAGCAGGTCGCCCCACAAGACCTGGAGCCCCTGCTCCTGGTCGAGATTCCGCGCTTCATCTTCCCCTTCGCGCGGGACCTGATCTCCTCGGCGACCCAGAACGGCGGCTTCCCCCCTCTGCTGGTGGCGCCGATCGATTTCAGCAAGCTCTACCTCCGCCACAAGACGCAACAAGGCCAGCCCGCGGCGCAGCCGGCCGCCCAGCCCAGCGCCCAGCCGAGCGACTGAGCCGACCCTCCGGACCAGGGCCGCCTCAACTCAGCCAGACCGGATCCTTCAGCCGGGCCAGCATGGCTTCATGGGCCCGCCGCTCTTGCTCGCTCGGCGCATGGGGGCGGGGCGGACGGGCGACGCTGGCGGTGAGCCGCGGGCCTTCGCTCTGCACGCCGCGGCGCTCGCTCAACTCCAGGCCCGGCTGCCGCCCGCCGATCAACTCCAGATAGACTTCGGCCAGAAGCTGGGTATCCAGCAGCGCGCCGTGGAGGGTGCGCTGCGAGTTGTCGATCTCGAAGCGCCGGCAGAGCGCGTCGAGGCTGACCTGGCTGCCGGGGAACTTGCGGCGAGCGATCGCCACCGTGTCGACGGCCCGCTCGCGCTCGAGCACCGGCCGGCCGAGCAGCGCGAGCTCCGCGTTGAGGAACTTCATGTCGAAGTCGGCGTTGTGGATCACCAGGGTGGCGTCGCCGATGAAATCCAGGAACTCGTCGACGATCCCGGCGAAGGGCGGAAACTTGGAGAGGAAGTCCCGGCTCAGCCCGTGGATCTGGAAAGCCTCCTCGGGCATGTCGCGCTGCGGGTCGATGTAGCACTGGAAGTGCGCGCCGGTCTCCACGTGGTTGACCAGCTCCAGACCGGCGATCTCGACGATGCGGTGACCGGCGGCCGGGTCGAGGCCGGTGGTCTCGGTATCCAGAACGATCTCACGCATGTCCTGCCCTCCCGCTTCGAAGGCGCCGCGGCGGCCAGCAGTGACCCCTGCGCCCCGCCATCTTCCTAACCGCGCGGCGCAGGGCACGCAAGGACAGCGCCTTGCCGAGACCGGTGGGAATCACGAAGTCGGCGCGGCGGCGCTTCTCCGCGTCGGGCATCTGCTGCGCCCGGATCTCCGCCAGGCGCCGCGGCGTCATGCCGGGCCGGCGCAGCACCCGCTGAGCCTGGATGAAGGCCGGGGCCGAGACCACCAGGACCGCGTCGCAGCGGGTCTCGGCCCCGGTCTCGAAGAGCAGCGGCACGTCGAGCACGACCATGGGCGCGCCGCGCCGGGCCTGGCGGCGCAGGAAGGCGGCTTCGGCGCGCCGGACCTTGGGGTGCAGAATCGATTCCAGGCGGCGCAGCGCAACCGGATCGCCGAAGACCCGGGCGCCCAGGGCACGGCGATCGACCCGGCCCGCCTTGACCGTCTTGGGAAAGGCCCGGCGCACCCCCTTGATGGTCTCCGGATCCTCGGCAAGCAGGCGGTGGACCGCGGCGTCGGCATCGTGAACCGGCAGCCCGAGGCGACGCAACGCCGTGGCCGCGGCCGACTTGCCCATCGCGATCGATCCGGTCAGGCCCAGGATCACCATGGTCCTCAGGCTCCGAGCAAAAACGCGCGCAGCTCCGGGGTAACCTCGGGCGCCCGGCCGAACCAGGCTTCGAAGCCGGGCCGAGCCTGGTGCAGCAGCATGCCCAGGCCGTCGACCGCCGGGTTGCCGCGCGCGCGCGCCGCAGCCAGCAGCGGCGTCTCCAGCGGTACATAGACGACGTCGGTGACCAGCGCCCCGCCGGGCAGCGCATCGAGCGCCAAGTCCAGGGGCGGCTGCTCCGACATGCCGAGCGTTGTGGTGTTGACCAGGAGCCCTGCCCCCTCCAGGCCGTCGCAGCGCTCCGCCCAGGGCAGGGCCCGAATCGGCGCCACGCCCGGCGCCGCCAGCGCCTCGGCCAGCTCCGCGGCTCGGGCTTCGGTCCGGTTGGCCAGTCGGATCTCGGGAACGCCGAGGTCCTGCAGGGCCACGATCACGGCGCGTGCCGCGCCGCCGGCGCCGAGCACCACGGCGGGCCCCGCTGCGGGCTGCCAGCCCGGCGCCGCGTCGCGCAGGCACCCGGCGAAGCCGAAGGCATCGCTGTTGTCGCCCTGAAGGCGGCCGCCGTCGATCACCACGGTGTTGACGGCGCCGATCCGGCGCGCCTGCGGCGTGACCTCGTCACAGAGCGCCAGCAGGGACTCCTTATGCGGCAGAGTCACATTGAAGCCCCGGAAGCCCAGGTCGGCCAGCGCCCGTACCACCCGCTCCAGCGCCGCCTCCGGCGCGCCCAGCGGCAGATAGGCGCCGTCTATGCCGTAGTGCCGGAGCCAATAGCCGTGAAGCCGCGGCGAGAGGGAGTGGCCGATCGGCCAGCCGAGCACGCCCGCCAGACGCGCCTTGCCGCTGAGGATCATTCCGGGATCACCCCATGGTTCCGCAGCATGTCCAGCAACGGCAGGAGCGGCAGCCCGAGGATGCCGAAGAAGTCGCCGGAGATCGACGTGAAGAGCTGGATGCCCCGGCCTTCGAGCTGATAGGCGCCGACCGAGCTCAGGGCCGCCTCGCCGACCTCGGCCAGGTAGCTCTGGATCGCCGCCGCGCCGAGCGGACGCATGGTGAGCTCGGCACGGTCGCGGTGATGCCAGATCCGGCTGCCGTCACGCAGCAGGCAGAGCACGGTCAGCAGATGATGCGGGCGCCCGGACAGCCGCCGCAGGTGCTCGGCCGCGCCCGCGAGGTCGGCCGGCTTGTCGAACCAGGCGCCCTCGCAGACCAGCATCTGGTCGGCACCGAGGACCAGTGCGCCCGGAAAGCGCGGCGAGACCCGTTGCGCCTTGAGCTCCGCCAGGGCCTCGGCGACCTCGAAGGCGTCGGCCCCCTCGGCCTTCATCGCCTCCTTGACCTCGTCCTCGTCGACGGCCGCCGGCACCGTCTCGAAGGGCACGCCCGCGGCCTCCAGCAGGCGCCGGCGCGAGGCACTGCCCGAGGCCAGGACCAGCTTAGTCTTCATTGCCGGGCCTCCTGCCCGGGATTCACCTTCGGCGGGCTCGTGTTCATGGGAATCACCGCTGCTCCTGATGTTCACTGAGGTGGGTCAGGATCGAGGCCGCAGTCTCCTCGATCGAACGCTTGGTCACGTCGATGACCGGCCAGCCGTGCTTGGCGCAGAGCCGCCGGGCGAAGGCCACCTCTTCGCGCACCGTTTCCGGATCGACGTAGTCGGTGGCCCGATGCTCGGGGCCGGAGATCAGCCGCAGACGGTTGCGGCGGACCTGCACCAGCCGGGCCGGATCCTTGGTCAGGCCGACGATCAGCGGCTGGTCCGCGGCCAGCAGCGCCTCCGGCATCGGACAGCCGGGGACCACGGGAATGTTCGCCGCCTTGATCCCCCGGTTCGCCAGGTAGAGGCAGGTCGGCGTCTTCGAGGTCCGCGACACGCCGACCAGCACCACGTCGGCCTCGTTGAGGCCCATGGCCCCCTGGCCGTCGTCGTGGCTGAGGGCGAAGTTCATGGCGTCGATGCGGCTGAAGTACTCGGCGTCGAGCATGTGCTGCAGACCGGGACGGCCGCTCATCTCGACCCCGAAGGTCGCGGCCAGGACGTGGATCACCGGATCGAGCACCGGGATGCAGGGCACGCCGATCCGCCGGCAGGCCTCGATCAGGCTGGAACGCAGCTTGTCGTTGACCAGGGTAAAGAGCACCGGGCCGGGGTTGGCCTCGATCGCCGCCGCGACCTTCTGCATCTGGCCCGGAGTGCGGATCAGGCTCCAGACGTGCTCGAGCGGCTCGACCCCCTCGAACTGCACGAGGCAGGCCCGGGCAACGGAATGGATGGTCTCGCCGGTCGCGTCGGAGACCAGATGAAGATGGTGGGTCGTCATATCCCTCTGCCGCGGTTATTCACGCCGAAAGGTCAAAGACGGGGATATGGGGGCCCTCCGGCGGTGGCGTCTCGATTCCATCCAGGCTCGCCGAAGCGTCGTCCAGAACCTGCGTCCCGGACCATCGCTTCGTCCCGCCATGGGGAAAACCGCCTATCGACAGAGCAGGCCGGCGCAGATGCCCCGAGGTTCCCCAGAATTCTCCTCCACCGTAACCTCGCAGACTCCGGCCACCGCAGCACTCTTTTCCACAACCTGATCCGACATGCCAGCGCAAAGACGCGTGACCCGGCGCTTGGCTTGGGGTACCTGCGTGGATAACACACAATCCCCGCTGTCCACAGACCCAACAACCACTTCCCTGATTCCTTTAGATTCCTATCTTGAAGTGTAATTGCCATCCGGAGAGCGCGAACCGTGGATAACGCCCCTGCCCGAACCGAAGACAAGCCCCTTCTGCAGAGTCTCAAAGGGCAGCCGGCCGAGCGCCTGCCGATCTGGCTGATGCGGCAGGCCGGGCG
>JAKSBE010000525.1 GCA_022361275.1 Kiloniellales bacterium | reverse complement strand
GTTCTCCCTGACCTGGAGGTGGTTGTGGCATCCGATGACTGAAGCAGTCCATACGCTTGATTAGCCAGGCTTTGGCAGCGTGCCCCCTGGCGGTGGGAGCAGAAAGGGCACTGAGGCCGCAAGAACGGATTTTGCAACGCGTTTTGGAGCTTGTTTAGGAGCGCTTGCACTTCTGGTTGCGCGGACTTGTACGACCTGACCCAATTGGGGAACCAGCCCGTCATCGCGAACTCCTTGGGCGGGCAGTGATCCGCGTGGTAGGTGAATGAAGCTTGTTTCGAGCCGCAGCTATGGCACTCGATCGGCTTGGCCAGTGCGTTAATTCTACTCCTATCGCCGGCGTTCGGGTCGGCCCAATGGCCCTGGATCGACGGACCATCTCCCCCTGTGAGGAGCTTGATCTCATCCGCCGTGAAACGGTTTGTTAAGAGATGCTTTCGAATACTTGCCAACTGCACCGCATTGCGGTCCCCGGCCCAGGCTCGAAGCGCATTTCGCACAACAGGGTTGCTATTGGTCTTCGCAACAAGGTTCGCCTGGAGAAGCGCGCAACGATCACAATGCGGAAAGAAGACAAAGTTCACGCCATGCAGAACGTTGAACAGGCCTCTTGGCGGTATGTGGTCGACGATGAATGCCTGGGGCGTATCCTGGATGTACCTGTTGCAAGTGTGGCAGCCATAGGTATTTCCCATGATTTGCACTAGTTGCCTTTCGTATTGGCTCACTTTGAAGAAACTGTTGCGCATTCGGACGCTATTTGGATCGACATCTTTGATCTTCTTCAACCACGCCGGGTCTGTTGAGTTGGCTTCTTTAAGAAGGTCTTCTAAGAGCGGCATATTGATCTCCAAACAAGAGGCATGATGCGCTTGCAAATCAGCATCGTGAAACATAACCGTTTGGCGAGCCGTTTACAGTAATACAATTGTGAGCGGCGGAGCCGGCGACGACCGTCGACCTGGCCTGCTGTATCGACGTTCCAATAGGTCGCTGAATTGGCGAACGCCGTTCGCGGGTCCTTCCGGGCGCCGGATCATATACGGGGCGGCTGCTGCGTTTCGTCGCGCTAGTGGGGGACCTGGATTTTGATGCAACGCCGGGCGCAACGTGCAACGCCTCGGCGCAACGTCACGCAACGGAGCGATAGGCCTCGCCTGAGTGGGCGGGGGGCTGGGGCGCGCCAACGCCCCGAGCCGCGAGGGTTAGGAGCCTCGCACGTCCAGACCTGCCGGCAAGCCCGGCCGTCCCCGCCACCGCGCAGCGCGGCGGGGTCAGTCTTGCAGGATTCGACGTGTGAGCGGAGTCTTGCGGCCTTCGGTCGAGGACTGGCCGCTGGACCGGCTGCGCCCGAGCGGCCGGAACCCGCGGTGCCATCCCGGGCGCCAGGTCGAGCAGATCGCAGCCTCGGTCCGGCGCTTCGGCTGGACCAATCCGATCCTGGTCGCGCCGGACGGCGAGGTCATCGCCGGCGAGGCGCGCCTCGAGGCGGCCCGCCGGCTCAAGCGGCGCGAGGTCCCGGTCTTGGTCCTGGACGGCCTGACCGAGGATCAGCGCAGCGCCTACCGGATCGCGGACAACCGGATCCCGCTCGACGCGGGCTGGGACGAAGCGCTGCTGGCCGAGGTCATGCAGCAGCTGCACGCGGCGGACTTCGAGCTCGACGCGATCGGCTTCACCGACGAGGAGCTCGCCGAGCTGCTGGCGCCGGCGCTGCCGGAGCCCGGGCCGGAGGGCTTCGGGCCCGGGGTTGCCACGGGCCCGACGGTGACGCGGCTCGGCGATCTCTGGGAGCTGGGCGCGCACCGGCTGATCTGCGGCGACTCGACCTCGGCCGAGGTCCTGGGGCGCCTGATGGCCGGCCGGCCCGCGGCGGCCGTGGTCGCGGACCTGGTGTTCACCGATCCGCCCTACGGCATGGCCTACGACGGCGGCCGGGCCGAGGCGGACCTGGTCTTCACGGACCCGCCTTACGGCATGGCCTTCGGGGCGGGGAAGGAGGCCGGCTCGACCGCCAAGGGCGCGAAGGTCAAGGCCCACGGCCAGATCCTGGGCGACGATCTGACGGAGGACGCCCTGGTCGACCTGGTCGGGTCCGCGTTGCGGCGCGCCAAGGCGCACGCGCGGCCCGGCGCCGCCTTCTACGTCTGCCTGACGTGGCGCACCTGGGCCGAGTTCGGGCGGGCCCTGGCGCAGGCCGGCCTGCGGGCCGACGCCTGCATCGTCTGGGACAAGGGCTCGATCGGGCTGGGTCACCAGCACTACCGGCCGCAGCATGAGTTCATCCTGTACTGCAAGGGCGAGCGGTGGTGCGGCGGGCGCGACGAGAGCGACGTCTGGACGCTGACCAGGGGCAACACGGGTCAGTACGTCCACCCGACGCAGAAGCCGGTCGACCTGGTGCGGCGGGCGATCGCCAACTCCTCGCTGCCGCGGGAGATCGTCCTGGACGTCTTCGGCGGCAGCGGCACGACCCTGATCGCCTGCGAGGCCACGTCGCGCGCGGCCCGCCTGGTGGAGCTGGACCCGAAGTATTGCGACGCGATCGTGCGGCGCTGGCAGGCCTTCGCCGGCGGCGCGGCGCGGCTGGTCGAGACGGGCGAGACCTTCGCCGCAGCGGCAAAGCGCAGAGAGGACCAAGCGACGTCATGACGGATCTTGTGGGCATTCGCGAGGCCGCACGGGCCCTCGGGGTGAGTCCGTCCACGATCTCCCGCTACGTCTCCAGCCACCCGGAGCTCAACCGCGGCACGCCGGAGCAGCCTGCGGTCGCGCTGGAGGAGCTGCGCGCGCACCGCGCCCAGAACGTCAACCAGCTCAAGTCGCGCAGCCACGCCGGCGAGCTGTTCGACGACGGCGTCCAGGACCGAGGCGAGACCGCCGAGCGGGACACGGCGGGCGCCAGGCCGTCGACGGTCCCGAAGGGCGCCTACAGCCAGGCCAAGGCGGCCCGCGAGACTCTGGCGGCGCGCAAGGCGCAGATCGAGCTGGATCAGATGCTCGACCGGCTGCTGCCCCGCGCCGAGGTCGACGAGGGCGCGGCGGAGCTGGCGGGCGTGCTGCAAGTCGGGCTGATGCAGCTGTCGATCGACCTGGCCGAGCCGCTGGCGACCATGACCGAGCCGACGGAGATCTCCGTGCTGCTCGACAAGAGCTTCCGCCGGCTGCTGCTCCGGCTCAGTACGCAACTCGAGGGCGTCGCGAAGGACATGACCGATGCCGCGGCCTAGTCATTACAAGGGCATGGCGCACGGCGGGGCCGCGCTGCTGCTCGCCTTCGCGAGCGCCCTGGTGCCGCCGCCGGTCAAGACGATCTCGGAGTGGGCCGAAGAGAAACGCGAAGTCTCGGCCGAGAGCGGCTCCTCGCGCCCCGGGCGCTGGAGCAACGAGGTCGCGCCGGAGCTGGTCGAGATCATGGAGGAGCTCTCGCCGAGCAGTCCGGCGCAGGAGATCATCTTCAAGAAGAGCCACCAGGTCGGCGGCACCGAGATCGTGATCAACACCTTCGGCTTCGTGGTCGACGAAGCGCCGGCGCCGATGCTTGTCGTGATGGCGACGCTCGAACAGTCCAAGGACCTGGTCAAGCTCAAGGTCAATCCGACGATCGCCGAGACCCGGGAGCTGGCGGCCAAGGTGCGGGAGCAGAAGAGCCGCGACGCCGACAGCTCGACGGCGGCCTTCAAGCGCTTCCGCGGCGGCTTCGCGCGCTTCACCGGGGCGAACTCGTCCAAGGGCCTGCAGATGATCTCGGTCAAGTACATGGTCGGCGACGAGATCTCGGACTGGCCCCTGGACGTCGACGGCCGCGGCGATCCGCTCGTGCTGGCGGAAACGCGCACCACGGTGTGGCGGCACTACGGGCGCAAGCATTTCCTGCTCAGCACGCCATCGCTCAAAGGCATCTGCCGGATCTCGGCGCGCTACGAGCTGTCGGACCAGCGCCGCCGCTACCTGCCGTGCCCGCAGTGCGGCCACTACCAGGTCCTGACGTGGGAGCGCTTCCGGGTGCCGGTCCTGGTCGAGGGGGCCAAGCGGCATCTGCACCCGAAGGACGCCGAGGGCGGCGAGGTCCTTCCCGGTGCCTGCTTCGAGTGCGCGGCCAACGGCTGCGTCATCGAGCATCACCACAAGACCCCGATGCGCGCCGCCGGGGTCTGGATCAAGTGCTACCCTGGCGAGGACGCGCCGCCCGACTCCTTCCCGCCGGAGCGCCTGGAGCCCTACCGGGCGCGGTCCAGCGGCGGCCGCAACCCGGGCTTCGCGCTGTGGCAGGCCTACTCGGCCTGGGTCACCTGGGACGACATCGCCGCGAGCTTCTTCGACAGCCTCGGCGATCCCCGCAAGGAAAAGGTCTTCGCGCAGCAGGTCCTGGGCGAGGACTTCGAGGAGAGCGGCGAGGCGCCGGACTGGGAGCTGCTGTACAAGCGGCGCGAGGACTTCCCGCTCGGGCGGATCCCGCTCGGCGGCCTGGTCCTGACCGGCTTCACCGACGTCCAGGGCAACCGGCTGGAGTACGGGGTCTATGCCTGGGGCATCGGCCTGCGCGACGGCTGGCTGATCGACAAGGGCGTGCTGGAAGGCGACCCCAACGAGGACGACGTCTGGCGGCGGCACGACGAAGTCCTGGCGCGGCGCTACCGTGACAGCCAGGGCCGCGAGTGGCCGGTCGAGGCCTGGGGCGTGGACACCGGCTTCCTGTCCAACGCGGTCTACCGCTACTGCCGGGGCCGCGAGCGGGTCCTGGCCTGCGACGGCCGCGGCGACCACTTGCACCCCTACGTCGGCACGCCGAAGCGGGTCGACGTGTCCTGGCGGGGCAAGCGGATCGCCGGCGGCTGCATGCTGTGGCCGACCGGGACCTGGCAGCTGAAGTCGTGGATCTACGGCAAGCTGCGCCAGACGATCGAGGGCCCGGACGAGGACGGCCGCTGGCCGCACGGCTGCCTGCACTACCCGGCGGCCTGCGACGAGGCCTACCTGCAGCAGCTGACCGCCGAGTACCTCAAGGAAGTCGAGCGGCGCGACGGCCGGGTCGACCGCATGTGGGTCAAGGCCTCGGGCCAGGCCAACGAGGCCCTGGACATCGCGGTCGGCGCCCGGGCCATGGCCTACCACCTCCAGCTCGACTTCCTGAGCGCCGACCGGTGGCAGGCCCTCGCCGCCGAGCGGGGCACGCCCGAGGAAGCCAGCCAGCCGGACCTCTTCGCCCTGCGCCTGGGCGAGGCCGCGGCCAGGCAGGCGAGCAAGCAAAGCGCGGACACGGCGGCCGTGGATCGTGCCCGCCGCCTGGCCAGGATGAACGGATAGGGGGGCGGAGATGGCGGACACCGCGACCTTGGAGGCCCGGCTCGCCGCGGCCGAGGCGGCGCTTCACGACCTGCTGATCGGCCGCAAGGCGGTCCAGCTGGACTACGACGGGCGGCGCACGGCCTTCGCGCCCAGCGACGAGGCGAAGCTGCGGCAGTACATCCAGGAGCTCAAGGCCGCGCTCGGGCGGCCGGGCGCGCGGCGGCGCGCGATCGGGGTGAGCTTCGGATGAGCGCGCCACGGCTGATCGATCAGCACGGCCGGCCGCTCCAGGCCTCGCTGCGGCGGTCCCCGGCGCGCGCCTCCTCGGCGCACCACGCCGGGGACCGCTTCCGCCAGGAGCTCGCGGACTGGTATCCCTTCCTGGGCTCGGCCGACGCCGACTTCCTGCCCGAGCGCGAGACCATCGCGGCCCGCATCCACGACCTGGCCCGCAACGACGGCTGGGCC
>JAKSBE010000470.1 GCA_022361275.1 Kiloniellales bacterium | reverse complement strand
CCGCCCGCTCCGCGGCCAGGTCTGGGTCGCCGTAGACGCGCTCGTCCTCGCCCGGCTCCGGGTAGAGATAGGTGTAGCTGCGCAGGCCCTCGCGGAGCCGGCCGCCGAGCAGCTCGTAGACCGGCTTGTCCAGCGCCTTGCCGACGATGTCCCAGCAGGCCATCTCGATCCCGCTCAGGACCCCGACCAGCGACAGGTCCGGCCGCAGGCTGTAGCCGCGGCCGTAGACCGCGCGCCACAGCCGCTCGATCTTGAAGGGGTCGGCGCCGATCACGTGGCGTTCGCAGACGTCCTCGATCATGCGCGCCAGGGTGTGCGGGCCGAAGGTGGCGGCGTAGACCTCGCCGATGCCCTCGATGCCGCCGTCCGTCGTCAGCTTGACGAAGACGAAGTAGCGGCCGCCGAAGTGCGGCGGCGGATTGCCGACGACGAAGGTCTCGACCTCGGTGATCTTCATGGCGCCTTGGCTCCCGTCGCTGGTCCGGCTTCTGCCCGAGCGGGCGCAGCATAGGCAGCTTCGCGGCGACCGGATAGAGCCAGGACGCCGTTATTGTCCCAAAGGCGCCCCCGGCGGCGCTTCCGGGCTTGCCAAGGGCTGCGGGTCTGGAGGATTCTTTGCGCCGCCATGACCGACGAACTCGAAGACCTCCTGAAGCGCCTCGCCGCCGCGACCGGCGCCGACGCCGGACTGGACCGGCTGATCGCGGCGCGGCTGGAGGGTTCGGATGCGCCGGATCCGGTTCCGGACTACACCGCGTCAGTCGACAGCTGCCTCGGCCTGATCGGGCGAGTGCTGCCGGGCTGGCATTGGCACGTCGGCTTCGGCCCCAGGGGTATCTTTCCCTACGCGACGCTGCAGGACAGCGAAGACCTTTTCGAGGCGCTGGCCCCGACGGTGCCGCTGGCGCTTCTGCAGGCGGTGATGCAGGCCGTCTCCGCGCGTGGGCGTCCCAGCCATCGACGGCCCCCCAAGCCCGGCGGCAACTGAGGCGTCGCCGGCGTCAGGCGTGCTGCGCGGCGATCTCGGCGATCAGCCGCCCGCTGTCGCGCTGACGGCAATAGCCCTTGATCGTGCGCAGGCTGTTGTCGTGACGCTCGGGGCTCATGCTCGCGCAGCCGTCGGTGACCAGGGTCACCAGATAGCCCAGGTCGCAGGCGTCGCGGACCGCCGACTCCACGCATTGGTCGGTCAGGCAGCCGACGATCATCAGATGCCGGACCCCGAGGTTGCGCAGCAGATAGTCCAGATTGGTCGAGATGAACACGCTCGACGAGGTCTTGGGCAGGACGATCTCGTCCGCCGCAGGGGCGATTTCCTCCAGGACCTGGGCGTCCCGGCTGCCGCGCGGGACGTTGAAGCCGCTGATCTTGTAGTCCAGGCTGCGGTCCCGCCCGTCCCTGGTCAGGCTTTCGATGACGGTGAAGATCACCTCGATGGCCTGGGCCCGGCAAGCCTCCTGGAGGCGGCGGATCGCCGGCAGGGTCACCTCTGAGAGCTGCCGGAAGAAGTAGCCGCAATCGCGCTCGACCTCGGCCGGGGCGAGGCCGGTATACCCGCCGCCGTCGGGCCGGCAGAAGTAGTTCTGGATGTCGATCACCAGCAGCGCCGTCGCGCCCGGCGTGATCGGTACTTCGCGGCTGAGTTGCCCGCTCTGCATCGTTTCCTCCTGCCTGTTCTCTCCCTGCCAAACAGGCCTATCACTCTTCCCGGCGCCGGCAAAGAACCCGGGAGGGCCGGCCTAATCGTAGGCTAAAGCCCAGCCGTTGCCGCGAAGCCAGCATCGTTCTTCGGGAAGCGCGTCGTCGCGGTACAGGCGGGTGACGCGCTTCCAGTCCTCGTTCTCGAAGGCCGCCGCGAGCGCGGCCTCGGACTCCGGCTCCCGCAGGCTCTTGCAGGGAAAGATCGCGACCGGGGAAATCCAGCGCGCGTGAAAGTCGTCGCCGTCGCGGGTGACGAGGAAGATGGCGCCGCGCCGCGCCATGTCGTCGAAGCTCTTCTGGCCGAACCCCTTTTCGGTGGTCAGCGGCAGGATCATCCGGCCGCCGTCCCGAAGCCGGTCGAGCCAGCTCTCCGCGGGACGGGTGACGCCGGCGTTGACGTAGATCACGTCCGCCGGGTCGAAGGGCAGGGTCGTGCCGTCGCCTTCGAGCACCGTGACCGTGCCGGCGGCGGCGAGGTTGGCCTCCGCCCTGGCCGCGAGCGCGGGTTCGTACTCGATCGCCGTCACCCGGCCCGAAGGACCGGCGAGTTCCGCCATCACCGCCGAGTAGTATCCGACCCCGGCACCGACGTGGACGACGTGCGCGCCCTCCCGTATCGCCGCCTTGGACAGCAGGAAGGCGTGGAGCGAGGGCTCGCCGTTGTTCAGGCCGTCCTCGGGCCGGATCCCGATCAGGCAGTTACTGTAGAGATAGACCGGATCGGCGCTCGGGGTCTCCACGTAGCCTCGTCCAAAGCGCAGGATCGGCCAGGGCCCCGGGCCGAGGTAGCCCTCGCGCGGGACCTTGGCGAAGGCGGCCTCGACGCGCTCGTCCCGGGCGTCCCGGGCGTCGAAGACCGCCATGATCTGCTTGGCGTAGGCCCGCCGCAGGATCGTCAGTTCTTCGTCACTCGTCATCGTCACTCCTTCCGAAGGGGCGGCCCCGAGGGCCTGCTTCCTGCCCGACAGTGCGGTACGGAACCCAGGACGCGGACAAAGAAAAGAGAAGATTCTTTGTCCGCGTTCGCCCTGGCCGCGCGCATAGTGCTCCGTAGTCGGGCGATCAGAAGGAGGATCGGAGGTGAGACTCAGGACCGTCGGCACCACGGAACAGGCGCCGGCCCAGCAGGGCGTGGCCCGCGCGATCGCCGAGCTGTCCGAAGGCGACCTGCTGCGCCTGAAGGTGCTGGCCCGGTTGCGCGCCCGCGGTCTGCCCGGCGGTATCGCCTGGACCGACCTGCTCCACGAGACCGTCGTGCGGGCCTTGAGCGGTGCCCGCCGCTGGCCGCCCGACGTGCCGCTCATGGCATTTCTGGCAGGGATCATGCGCAGCGTCTGCAGCGAGCACTGGCGCCGGGCGCAGCGCGAGCGGCAGATCCTGGTCGCGGCCGAGGCGGGCGACGACATGGCGGACAACTCCCCGGCCGCCGATCCCGAGCGCCTGGTCGCCGCGGCCGAGGCACTTTCGGCCATCTACCGCCGCTTCGCCGAGGATGCGACGGTCCTGAAGATCATGACGGGCCTGGCGGAAGGCCTCTCGGCCCGCGAGATCCGGCACCGGCACGGCCTGACGGAGACCGAATACGACTCCGCGCGCAAGCGGCTGCGCCGCGCCGTCCTGCGCGACGGACTGGGCGCCCTGGGGCCCCTCGAGCGATGAAGCGCTGGTATCCGGATTGGGAGCTGGATCGGCTGATGCAGGCCCTCGAGCAGGAGGCGCTGGCGGTCGGCGAGGAAGAGCTCGGGCAGGTCCTCGCCGAGGCCAGACTCTCCGAGGCCAGACTCTCCAAGGACGGCAGCCTGCGTCAGGTCGCCAAGCTCCTTCGATCGGCCCTGGCCGAGTTCGAGGACCCGACCGCGGAGGCCTCGCCGGCCGCGGCGCACGGGCTTGGCGACCGCCAGGCCCGTTGGCCCCATTGAAACGGGACCGCCGTCGTTATGGCCGGGCGCGCGAAAGGCCGCGCGCCGCCGCCAGGCGCTCCGACACCACGGCCGCCGCCAAACGGGGCCGCCGCCAAACGGGGCCGCCGTCAAAGGGGGCCGCCGTCAAAGGGGGCCGCCGTCAAGGGCGCCGGAAGGACAGAAGCGGCTCTGCCGTCCGCGATCCCTTGCGCCGCCTGCCCGCAAGGGTGTAGTGTCGTATCACTCCTTCTTATTAGGGGAGAGAAGTCGCCCGGGCGTCGGTCGGGTCGCCAGCGAACAGGGTGCGAAGACTCCAGAAAGGAGGTTAGCCATGGGTCCGCCGGGCCATTAGGAGCCCCGCCAAAGGTGACTTTGGCGGGGCTTTCGTTTGCTAGATGTTCACCTCCGAGGCGACTTCGATGACACCCGAAGGTGGAACTCCGGCGTTTCAGGGACAGCGACAACCCCTATCCGCGTTCGATCGAACGCGGATAAGCTGCTCTAACTCTATGAAATAGATCAAATTATCCGCGCTTAACTGATTCCAGTTAAGCGCAGTTTGATCTAGGTCGTTCGTCATGGATTCTTGCCTTTCTGATCTGATGACTATCGTCTCGGTGCTGCGGCTGTCGGCGGGCAGCGTTTCGCCGGGTCCCATCGCCGGGTCCCATCAAGGTAGAACGCAGTCATCCTGACGCTTCTGGTAGGGCCGATTGCAGTTCCAGTCGTCTCCGGAGAAGCTGATGTGACCGTTCTCCGGCACCTCCAGGGCGACGCAAGCCTTACCGACGGCCCGAAAGCCGCGCTCGCACTTCCATCCGGGTCCGTAGGAGCTTCCCACGTAGTATCCGTTCGTCGGCACCTTGACTGCCAGGCAGGCTCCCTCGGCCTCCTGGAAGCCGCGACGGCATTCCCAGCCGCGGCCGTAGTAGGTATTCGTCGCGTAGGCGTTCGCCGGCACCTCGATGGCGATACAGTCGTCCTCGACCGCTCGAAAGCCACGATTGCACTTCCATCCGGATCCGAAGGACGAGTTTGTGAGGTATCCATTTCGGGGCACCTTGATGGCGACGCAGGTCTCCTCCACCGCTCGGTAACCCCGCTTGCAATTCCATCGATCTCCGAAGGCGTTCAGATAGGCGTTCTCGGGCACTTCGATGACTACGCAGCGCTTGTCGGTCTCGCGGTAGCCACGACGGCATTCCCAGCCGCGCCCGTAGGGCGCGTATGTGGGATAGGCGTTCTCGGGCACCTCGACGGTCAGGCAAGCCCCGTCGGCCTCCCGGTAGCCCGGATCGCATTCCCATCCGCTTCCATAGCTTTTGGCACGCGCATTCTCCGGCACCTGGACCGGAACGTCCCGGGCAAGCGAGACGTCGTGGGCGGCGACCGTGAGCGTCAAGAGAATCAGGGCGCAGAATGAGATGGTACAGGGTCTTTGCAGTCTACTCATTGGTCATTCCTTTTTGTCGGCCCGTTGCACTGCACCAGGGCTTAGCACCACACCGGATCGACTATCGAAGGAAGCCGTTCGGCCAGTGCCGCTGATTCCCCGCTTGGCCATGGGAGCATGTCGGTCAGGGCAGATGTCCGATGGAAGACGGATGGAGAGCCGCCTTTCACATGACGGAGGAGAGCTCGCCCCAGCTCCTGTTTCGGGGCTTTCATGCAGCTGTGCCGTCGGCCGGCATCTTATCAGGCTGGTCGGACGCTCGATCGTTCGCCGATGTGTCCTTGGGTATGTTGGCTGTGTCGCTTCCGATCACATTGCTTTGTGCCGGGGGCCCTCCCTTGGCCGGCACATGCATAGGGCCTTCCGCCACGCTTGTGGATATAGTGTTCACATTGGTTCTTTTCAATTAGATACTTTCTCGTAAAAAATATTTTTGGTCGATTTTGAGGCCTGCAAAGATAAACTCCCTAGATATTTCTGCTCTTGGGAAAATGGTGCCGAGCCGTCGATTTGCTGTGATGCAAAGAAACGAACGAGTTACGCCTGTTGAGGAAACCGCATCCAAGGCGCTGGCCGGCGGCGATGCACCGGATTGCAGGAGCGGTTGGGGCACAGAGGGTTCCGCTAGATCAAACTGCGCCTAATTGAGTCCAATTAGGCGCAGTTTGATCTATTTCATGTGGTTAGAGCAGCTTATCCGCGTTCGAATGAACGCGGGCCGCTCTAGTCACTTTCCGGAACCTTCTGTGACGGGAGGAGGGTCATGAACACAAGAGCTGCTCCGACATCCGCACGGTCGGATCTTCAGGCGTGGCGGGCTGGCGTCTGGCAAGACCACCTGGAGGGCGATCCCGTCTTCCTGCGCCTGCTGCGCCGCTACCTCGGCGCGGGCTTTGCCGGGTTCGAGCCCGAGTTGCGCCGCCTCGCGGAGGCGAGCGGGCCGGCGCTCGACCGCCTCGTGATCGAGAGCAATCGCGACGAGAACCTGCCCGCCCTGCGTCGCCACGACGCCGACGGGCGGCCGGTCGAGGCGGTGGTCTTCCACCCCAGCTACCATGCCGCCGGACGGGTCTTCTGGGAGAGCGGCGTCCTGTCGGTCCTGGGCGAGCCGGGCGCTGAGGTCCTGTCCGGCGCGCGCGCCTATCTGCTCGATCAGCACGGCGAGGCGGGTCATGCCTGCCCCGTCGCCTGCACCGCCGGGGCGATCAAGCTGCTCCGGGCGCTGGGCACGGAACAGCAGCGGGCGCGCTACCTGCCGGCCCTGCTGGATCACGACTACGACCGCCGCCTCCACGCCGCGCAGTTCGTCACCGAGGTCCAGGGCGGCTCCGACGTCGGCCTCAACGCCTGCCGGGCGGCGCCGGAGCCGGGCCGTCCGGGCTGGTACCGGATCAGCGGCGAGAAGTGGTTCTGCTCCGTGGCCGACGCCGGGCTCTTCGTGGTCAGCGCCCGCCTGGACGGCGCGCCGGCCGGCACCCCTGGGCTGGGGCTCTTCCTCGTGCCGCGGACGCTCGATGGCCAAGTCAACGGCTTCGCCCTGCGGCGCCTGAAGTGCAAGCTCGGCACCCGCTCCATGGCGACCGGCGAGATCGAGTTCGACGGCGCGCTGGCCGAGGCGATCGGGCCGACGGCGCAGGGCTTCCGCAACCTGGTCGGAATCGTTCTCGACGCCTCGCGGGTGCACAACGCCCTGGCGGCCTGCGGGATCCTGCGCCGGGCCCTCGTGGAAGCGTGGGGCTATGCCCGCAACCGCCGCGCCTTCGGCGCCCGTATCTTCGACTTCGCGTCCGTGCAGGAGATCCTGGCCCGCATGCGGCTGCGCAGCCTGGCCGCGCTGGCGACGACCTTCCGGCTCCTGGACATGACCGACCGCTGCGAGGGCGGAGAGGGGGGCGAGGCCCTGGCCGGGGCGCGGCGGATCGGGGTCATGATCAACAAGTACTGGACCGCCCTGGCCGCCACGCGCAGCGTCCGCGACGGGATCGAGGTCCTCGGCGGCAACGGCACCATCGAGGACTTCTCGGTGCTGCCGCGCCTCTATCGCGACGCCATCGTGATCGAGAGCTGGGAAGGCACCCACAACACCCTCTGCGCCCAGGTGCTGCGCGACTTCGCCGGGCGCGGCCTCCATCGGGCCTGGCTCGACCAGCTCTCGGCCGAGCTCGATCCGGTCATCCGGCCCGAGCTCAAGGATCACGCCGGCGCGGCCCGGGATCTGCGGGATGACCTGGCGGCGCGGATCGGGGCCCTGGGCGGCAAGGACCCGGGCGACGCGGCCGCGGGCATGCGGGCCCTGGTCGACCGGATGTGCCGCCTGACCGATCTGACCGCCCTTTTGGCCCAGGCGCAGTGGGACTTGGAGAACGGGGAGGGCGACGAACTCCTGCCGGTGCTCGAACTCTACCGCCGGCTGGAGCTCGAAGGCGCCGATCCGGAGGAACGCCCGGAATTGGTCGCGCTCAACCGCAGGGTCGCGGCGGGGCTTTGAACGCGGCGCGTGCACGCCGGCGGATCATCCGGCAGTCTTGATCTTCCCGCAGGCTCCTCATGGCCGCGCAACAGTCTCGGAAGGCCCTCACATGATCGTCACGCCGATCTACGCCGCGCTCTGCGGCCTGCTGCTGATCCTTCTTTCCTATCGCGTGATCCTGCAACGGAAACGTCTCGACGTCGCCCTGGGCGACGACGGCGAGCCGCGGATCCGTCGCGCCATGCGGGTCCAGGCCAACTTCGTCGAATACGCCCCGGTCGCCCTGATCCTGCTCGCCCTGGCCGAGCTGCAGGGCCATGCCTTCTGGCTGCTCCACGGCCTCGGCCTGCTGCTGGTCGGCGGCCGTCTGCTGCATGCCTTCGGGGTCGCGCGCGAGCCGGAGAACTTCCGCTTCCGCGTCGCCGGCATGACCCTGACCTTCTCGGCCATCGCGATCGCGAGCCTAGCCAACCTGGCCGGCGTCCTGATCCTCTGGTAGCCGCAATCTCCGCTGGGCCGCGCCGGCACCGGTGCTATCATGCCGCCGGATCTGAAGGAGGAGTGTCTTCATGGAGCTGAGGTTCTGCACCTGGCAGGAGGTCGCGGCCTATCTGGAGCGCAGCCGCGCGATCATCATCCCCATCGGTTCGACCGAGCAGCACGGGCCCAACGGCCTGATCGGCACCGACGCGCTCTGCCCCGAGACCCTGGGCCGCGCCCTCGGCGGGAAGCTCGAGGCGCTGGTCGCGCCGACCATCTCGGTCGGCATGGCGCAGCATCACCTCGGCTTTGCCGGCTCCATCACCCTGCGACCCTCGACCCTTCTTGCCGTATTGCAGGACACGGTGAACTCTCTGGTCCGCCACGGCTTCGATTCCTTCTACTTCCTCAACGGCCACGGCGGCAACATCGCGACGGTCAGCGCCGCCTTCTCCGAGATCTACGCCCAGACCAGCCTGCAGCCAGGCTCGCACAACCGGCCCTCGATCCGCTGCAAGCTGACCAACTGGTGGGATGCGCCGGGGGTCAAGGCGCTCTGCGGCGAGCTCTTCGGCGACCAGGACGGCGGCCACGCCACCTGCTCCGAGATCTCTCTGACCCAATACGCCTATCCGGACAGCATCAAGACCGCCGAGATGACCCCGGCCAAGGCGCCCTACGGACCGATCTACGACGCAGAGGACTACCGCCGCCGCTTTCCCGACGGCCGCATCGGCTCCAACCCGACCCTGGCCAACCCGGAAGCCGGCGAGAAGATCTTCGAGACGGCGTTGGCCGGGCTGGAGACGGACTACAAGACCTTCGTCGCCAATGGCGCGCGGACGCCTTAGGCCGAGCCGCGAGGTCCCGGCAACGCGGCGACGAAGTCTCGCTCCGACGCCTTGCCGACGGCATGAGGCCGCTTCGGCCTCATGCCGTCGTGCTCTAGGAAAATCCGAGCGACTGGAGATTTCTCTTGCATCTCAGCCGGGCATCGTGTGATCCCATCGGTCATGACTGTGCGTGCGCACGAGGTTCTTAGCCTTTGGTGCCGCTCCTTGTAGGAGCGGCACGGCGTCGTAATGAGATCAACCGTAGCCGCCGTATTCCGGCGGGCACGGTCCAGCTTCACCAAGATCCCAGGGGTACGGCGGTTCTCGATTCTGGAGAATCTGCCATGCCTATCGACAACACCCGGCGCCCGGTCGCTCTGACCGGCGATCGGACGACAGGTCCGCTGCACCTGGGACACTATGTCGGTTCCCTCAAGAACCGCGTCTCTCTGCAGGCGACCCATCGGCAATTTCTGCTTCTGGCCGATACTCAGGCCCTGACCGACAACGCACATGACCCGGCCCGTGTGCAGCAGAGCGTCTTGGAGGTCGCCACCGACTATCTTGCCGTCGGCATCGATCCGGACCAGACGACCATCTGCGTTCAGTCGCATCTTCCGGCGCTGGCCGAACTGACGCTCCTCTACTTGAACTTCGTCACCGTCGCACGGCTGGAGCGCAATCCGACGATCAAGGACGAGATTCAGGCGCGTCGCTTTGGGCGGAACGTTCCCGCCGGCTTTCTCTGCTATCCCGCTGCACAAGCCGCCGATATCACTGCCTTCATGGCGACGGTCGTGCCGGTGGGCGAGGACCAGTCCCCCCTGATCGAGCAAACCAACGAAATCGTCAGGCGCATAAACCGACAGGCCGGAAGATCTGTGCTGCCGGAAGCCAGAGCCCTTGTCCCCGAAATTGGCCGACTGCCCGGCATCGATGGCAAGTCCAAGATGAGCAAGTCACAAGGCAATACCATCCCGCTATCCGCGTCGCCCGATCAGATCAGGACTGCGGTAGAGCGGATGTTCACCGATCCCAAGCACCTCCGGGCAAGCGACCCGGGCAAGGTGGAGGGCAATGTCGTCTTCACCTATCTCGATGCCTTCGATGAGGACAGAGCGGCGGTCCGGGAGCTGAAGGAACGCTATCGCCGTGGCGGTCTTGGCGATGTGGCCGTGAAGCGTCGCTTAAACGACATACTACAGGAGATTCTGGCACCCATCCGCGCGCGCCGTATCGCGATAGCCGATGATCCCGAGCACGTTCTGAAAGTGCTCCGCGACGGGACGGCGCAATCTCGTGCTTTGACTCAGGAAACACTAGGAAACGTTCGCGATGCCTTGGGACTTTTCAAACTAGACCCATCAGGCTGAAGACAAAAGCCGTCATTCAAACCTTCTACACTGAACGTTTCATAGGGGCCGCACATGGATATCCGATTCAGGTGCCGAAGGTTTCCTGGGATCTCTGTTTGCTGCGAGGCGCGGAAGCAGACGCCCGGTGTGGGCCGAGACGAGCGACTGGCAAAGCGGACATCGGCGAAGCTCGACGCGGACGATCTCGTTGAACTGCTTCACCACCCGTTCACCCGGGTCCACACGGCCTTGGGCTCGCCGTCTTCCAGCACCTGATAGGCCGGGTAGGCGGCGGCGGTGAAGCAGGCGTGGTTGGGCAGGACGCGGAGCAGGCTGCCGACCGGCAGGCGGTCGTACCAGGCCGGGTCGGGGACCGCGATGCGGCCGTGCTCCTGGCTGACGCCGACCACGGAAAGGCCTTCGAGCCGCTTGCCGTCGGCATCGCAGACATAGCCGTAGCCGGCATCCGGCAGGAAGGTGCTGGCGCTCAGGTCCTTGGACAAGGCGAGGCCGCCCGCATCGATCAGGACCGTGCCCGCCGCCCGGTTGTGGCCGATGACGCTGGCCAGGACCGAGAGCGCAAGATCCTCGGGCCGGCAGACCCCGCGCCCGAGCTGGTCCAGGTCGAAGAAGACGTGGACGCCCGAGCGCACCTCGGTGACCCCGCTGAGGTCCTTGGCGAAGGCCACGGTCGGGGTCGAGCCGAGGCTGACCGTGTCGACGGCGTGGCCGGCGGCGCGCAGGCGCTCCGCCGCCCGGACCACGGCGGTCCGTTCCTCCTCGGTGATCCGGGCGATCTCCTCAGGGTCCCTGGTGCCGTAGGACTGGCCGGCGTGGGTCATGACGCCGCGCAGGCCGATCCTGGGACAGGTGCCCAGGACCTGGGCCACGGTCAGCAGTTCCTCGCTGTCCGGCGGCAGGCCGGCGCGGCGGTCGCCGCAGTCGATCTCGATCAGGAACTCCAGGTCGACCCCTTCGCCCTCGGCATAGGCCGCGGCGGCTTCGGCCAGGGTCGCGTTGTCGGTGACCAGCTTCAGCCCCGTGCCGTACTCCAGCATGATCCGTACCGCCCGAGGCAGCTTGTTCGGCGCCAGGCCGACTGCATAGAGGATGTCCTTGAAGCCGGCCCCTGCGAAGTACTCGGCTTCGGCCAGGGTCGAGACCGTGATCGGCGCCCCGGCCTCTGTGTCGGTCACCCGCCGCGCCACCTCGATCGACTTTGCGGTCTTGAGGTGTGGGCGCAGGGTCACGCCGTGCCGCTTCGCGATGTCCAGGAAGCGCCGGGCGTTGCTCTCCATCGCGGCGCGGTCCAGCAGCAGGCAGGGAGTCTCGAGGGACTCCAGGGTCATGGCTTGCTCCCCTTTTGATGCATATCCCCCAGCATATATACCTTGTATAGCGCAGCTTGACCCTGGGGATAGAGTCAAAGCGAAAGGGCGTATCTTCTGATCTGTCTCTCGAGGCGGTGGCACTCCCTGATATCGAAGCGGTCGCCCAGGCGTCGCTTGGCGTCTTCCTGGTGGGTCCGGCGCTTGGCATGGATGCCGGGGGCCGACGACGGGGCGTGCGGCCCGAAGCAGCGCCCAAACACAGGATGCAGGGAGAAAGAAGACCACGTTGTATGCAGAGGATCACCCCTCGCTTCTGGGCTCGCCCGGGCAGGCGCGGACGGCCGCGCGCCTGCCCGGTTATCGGTCGTCGCCCGCAAAGGCGCAAGTGGCGTTTCAGTGGCCTTGCTGCAGCGCTAGTCTTGCCGGAAGGCCTTCGGGCAAGGGGGATGGAGAAGCATGAAGACCTGCGATTTCCTGGTGGTGGGCGGCGGCATCGCCGGAGCCTCGGCGGCCTACGAGCTGGCGGCGGGCGGCCGGGTGATCCTGCTGGAACGCGAGGATCGGCCCGGATACCACAGCAGCGGGCGCTCCGCCGCCCAGTTCATCGAGACCTACGGCAACGCCGGCGTCCGCGCCCTGACCCGCGCCAGCCGGCCCTTCTACGAGGCGCCGCCCGAAGGCTTCGCGGCCCAGCCCCTGCTGAGCCCGCGGCCGGTGCTCTTCGTCGCCCGCGAGGACCAGCGTGCGGCGCTCGCCGAGCACGTCGCGGAGGTCAAACCGCAGGCCGCCGCGCTGGAAGAGCTTGCAGGGCCGGAGGCCGAGGCCCTGGTCCCGGTGCTGCGGCCCGGTTATACCGCCGCCGCGGTGCTGGAGCCGGAGGCCAGCGACATCGATGTGCACACCCTGCACCAGGGCTATTTGGCCGCCTTCAGGCGGCGCGGCGGCGCCGTGGCGGTCAAGGCCGAGGTCGCCGGCCTGGCCCTGGACAAGGGGACTTGGCGGATCGAGGCCGGCCGCGAGACCTACCAGGCGTCGGTGGTCGTCAATGCCGCCGGGGCCTGGGGCGACGAGGTCGCGGCCCTGGCCGGCGCGGCGCCGGTCGGCCTGGTGGCCAAGCGGCGCACGGCCGTGACCTTCGATCCGCCGGCCGGCGTCGATCCGGCGCCCTGGCCCCTGGTCGCCGACGTCGAGGAGCAGTTCTACTTCAAGCCGGAGGCCGGCCGGATCCTGGCCTCGCCGGCCGACGAGACGCCGAGCCCGCCCTGCGACGCCCAGCCGGAGGAGCTCGACGTCGCGATCGTGATGGACCGCCTGGAGAAGGCCACGACCCTGGCGCCGCGCCGCCTGGCGCACCGCTGGGCGGGCCTGCGCAGCTTCGTCGCCGACAAGTCCCTGGTCATCGGCATGGACGACCGGGTCGCCGGCTTCTTCTGGCTGCTCGGGCAGGGCGGCTACGGCTTTCAGACCGCCCCCGCCGCGGCCCGCGCCGCCGCTGGCCTCTTGCTGGAGGGCGCCCTGCCGCAAGACATCGCCGCCGAGGGGGTCACCGCGGCCGACCTCTCCCCAGGCCGGTTGCGCACTTGAACCCTCTCCCGGCGGGAGAGGGATCGAACACGAGCCGGATCACGTCGCGTCGTGGAAGATCACGCCGAGGGTGTGGCGGCGGCCGGCGTGCAGGCGGCTGACGCCGTGGCGCAGCTTGACCCGGTAGGGGCCGCGGCGGCCCTGGACCGGGCGCTCGTTGACCGCGAAGATCACGGCCTCGCCGCGGGCCAGCGGCACCACCTCGGCGCGGGACTGCATCCTGGGACGCTGTTCGGTCAGGACGAACTCGCCGCCCGCGAAGTCCGCGCCGGGCCGGTCGAGCAGCACGGCGAGCTGCAGCGGGAAGGCCAGCGCGCCGTAGAGGTCCTGGTGCAGGCAGTTGTAGTCCCCGGCGCCGTAGCGCAGGACCAGCGGGGTCGGCCGTTCCTGACCGGCGGCGTGGCAGGCGGCGAGGAAGTCCGCCAGTTGCGCTGGGTAGCGCTGCGGCTGGCCGGTCACCTCCATCCAGCGGTTGGCCAGCGGCGTGAGGCGCGGATAGACGACCTGGCGCAGGTCTTCGACCAGGCCCGGCAGGGGATAGCGAAAGTAGCGGTACTCGCCGGAGCCGAAGCCGTGCCGCTTCATCCCCACCGTGCTGCGATAGAGCGCCGCGTCGTCGTAGCCGACCGCCAGGGCGCGGCATTCGGCCTCGGTCAGCAAGGGCCCGGTCAGGCCGTAGCCCCGGCCGTCGATCTCCTCGGTGATGCGCTCCCAGTCGAGGGCCGCGACCCTTTCGCCGATGCCGTGCGGCCGGCGTGCGCGCTGGCGCCTGGCGCCGGGTCCCTGGTCGGGACGGCAGCGCTTGCAGGGCCGGAAGCCGGCCCGCTCCGCCGCCTCGCGGCTTTCGAAGAAGCTGACGTTCCGGCGCCGCGGCAGGCGCGAGGGGCAGGAGGGCCGGCAGTAGATCCCGGTGCTTCGGACCGCGGTCCAGAAGTGGCCGTCCGCCGCCGTCGATCCGGCCTGGACCGCGGCCCAGCGGGCGGCGGCGCTGGTGAAGGGGCCGCCCAGATCCGGCGTGGTTGCTGAGTCCGACATCGCCTCGCTCCTCGTCTCGTCGTGGGTCGCCAGGCTAGGCGCAGCGTGGCCTGCGGTCTTTCCGAAGCTTGCGCCCGGTCACCGGACGTGCAGCAGCAGCAAGACCGCCGCGAGGGTCATGATCAGCCAGGTTGCACCGGCGCCGAAGACCCGGGTGACGAAGTAGCGCGGCGCGGTGAGGTCGCGGCCGAACATGGCTGCGGCATGGGCGAGGCGGGCGATGACCAGGGTCGCCAAGCTGCCGTGTATCGCCGGCGCGGCGACCCCCAGGACCTCCAGCGCGCCGATCAGGAGGATGGCCAGAGGCAGGTATTCCGAGAGGTTGCCGTGGGCCCGGATCGCCCGGGCCAGGGTCTCATGCCCGCCATCGCCGAAGGCCACACGATAGCGGAAGCGCAGGGCGACCACAGTGATCGCCAGCGCGGCATGGATCAAGGCCAGAAGGGCCAGGTAGGCGAAGGTGATGCTGGGCGGTTGCACGGGGGGCTCCCTCTCCGAAGCTTCGGTCTGCCGCGGCCGTCAGGCCTCCGGCAGGGGGATGAACTCGCTTTCGCCCGGCACCGCCGCGAAGCGCCCCTCCGTCCAGGCGACCTTCGCCTGCTCGATTCGTCCGGGCCGGGACGAGACGAAGTTCCACCAGATGCTGCGCTCTACATCCAAAGCGGCACCGCCGAGCAGCATCAAGCGGGACGCCGCCGTGGCCCGCAGCGCAACGTCGGCGCCCGGAGCAAAGACCGGCAAGCGGCCGACGCCGAAGGTCCGGCCCGCCGCTTCTACTTTACCCTCCGCGACATAGATCGCGCGTTCCTCGTATTCGGCCGGCAGAGCCAGGGCGGTGCCGTCCGGCATCGCGGCGTCGAGGTAGAACATCGGGCTGAAGCTGCGCACCGGCGAGGTCTCGCCGTAGGCCGAGCCGGCGATCAGGCGCAGCGCCACGCCGTCGCGCTCGAACTGCGGGAGGTCGGCGATCGGATGGTGATGGAAGCTCGGCTCGCTCTCCTCCTCGGCCCGGGGCAAGGCGACCCAGGATTGGATCCCGTGCAGGATGATCTCCTTGGCCCGTGCCTCGGGGCTGCTGCGCTCGGAATGCACGATGCCGCGGCCGGCGGTCATCCAGTTGACGTCGCCCGGGCGGATCTGCTGGACGCAGCCCAGGCTGTCGCGGTGCAGGAGTTCGCCGTCGAAGAGGTAAGTTACCGTGGCTAGGCCGATGTGCGGGTGCGGCCGCACGTCGATGCCCCGACCGGGGCCGAGGACCGCCGGTCCCATGTGGTCGAGAAAGACGAAGGGCCCGACGCTGCGCTGCCTGGCCGAAGGCAGGATCCGCCGGACCTCGAAGCCGCCGAGGTCCCGCGGCCTCGGCGCGACGACCGTGATGATCGGATCTGCCATCTCGATGTCCTCCCGTTCAAGGCGCGATCCCCCGAGACCTTCCGGCTGTCATCCCGGGGCCGGTCGATCAACGGGCAGTTTGGGCATGGCGGATCGCGCGCTCAAGTCTTTCCATGACGACCGCCTGGAGCGGCCTGCCTTCGAGTGAACGCTGAACGGCTGTTCCATCTCCGTGAAATGGAAGACGCCATCTCCGCCGGTTGAACCCGCTTGGGCAGGGCTTCGTCTAGAGGGCGATGCGCGCGTGAAGCGTCGTCGTGCTCGGAGGACCGTGATCACCCAGCGAGAAGCCCCGCCGAAGTGCGTTCGCGGCGGCTTGCGCCTCGTCTTCGCTGCGGGCGTGAACCATCGCCAAGGGCCGCTCCGGACCGACCGCCTCGCCGAGGCCGGCGATCTCGGTCAGGCCGACGCCGTGGTCGATGGCCCCGTCGGCGCGGCGCCGGCCGCCGCCCAGGCTCAAGACCGCGAGGCCGACCGCCCGGACGTCGATCGCGGCGACCGTCCCCGCCGTCTCCGGATAGGCCGCGACCCGGAAGGCGGCCTCGGGCAGGCGGCGGGCCGGGGCCTCGATCAGGTCGCCGGGGCCGCCGAGGGCGGCGACCATGCGCTGGAAGCGCTCGGCCGCCGCGCCGCCGTCGAGCGCGGCCGAGATCGCGGCTTCCGCCGTCGCCGCGTCTTCGGCCAGCCCGCCGATCTGCAGCAGCTCCGCCGCGAGCGCGACCACGACCTCGTGCAGGCGCGGATCGCGCGCCACGCCGGTCAGGTAGTCGATGGCCTCCCGGACCTCCAGGGCGTTGCCGGCGCTGCGCCCGAGGACCTGGTTCATGTCGGTGATCAGGGCGCGGGTCGTCAGGCCGGCACCCTCGGCGACCGCCACGATGCTCTCGGCCAAGGCGCGGGCGTCGTCCAGTTCGGTCATGAAGGCGCCGCTGCCGACCTTGACGTCCATGACCAGGCCTTGCAGCCCGGCGGCCAGTTTCTTGGAGAGGATCGACGCGGTGATCAGCGGGACGGATTCAACCGTCGCGGTGACGTCGCGGATCGCGTAGAGGCGCCGGTCGGCCGGCGCAAGGTCGGCGGTCTGGCCGATGATCGCGCAGCCGGCCTCGGCGACCGCCCGCCGGAAGGTCTCGACGTCCGGCTGGCTGCGATAGCCCGGGATGGAGTCCAGCTTGTCCAGGGTGCCGCCGGTGTGGCCGAGGCCGCGGCCGGAGATCATCGGCACCGCGGCGCCGCAGGCGGCCATGATCCCTGCCAGGGGCAGGCTGACCTTGTCGCCGACGCCGCCGGTGGAATGCTTGTCCAGCACCGGCCGCTCTTCCCCCGACCAGTCCAGCACCCGGCCCGAGGCCGTCATGGCGCGGGTCAGGGCGACGCACTCCTCGCGCGCCAGGCCCCGGAAGAAGACCGCCATGGCGAAGGCCGCCGCCTGGCCCTCGGAGATCGAGCCTTCGGTGAGGCCGGCGACGAAGGCCGCGACCTCCTCGGGCGCCAGCCGGGCGCCGTCGCGCTTGCGGCGGATCACCTCCTGCGGCAGGAAGGCGGCCGTCGTCACGCGCCGGTCTCCAGGGCGGCCAGCACGGCGTCGAGCAGCTTCGAGGCGCCGATCCGGAAGTGCCCCGGGGTGATCCAGCCCGCGCCCAGGTGGCGCTCGGCGATCGCCAGATAGGCCGCCGCGTCCTCCAGGCTCCGAATCCCGCCGGCCGCCTTGAAGCCGACCGTGCCGCCGGTCTCCCGGATGACGCCGAGCAGGGCCTCGGCCGCCTCGGGGGTCGCGCCGACGGCGGTCTTGCCGGTCGAGGTCTTGAGCACGTCGGCCCCGGCGGCGATGGCGTCGCGCGCCGCCTCGGCCATTTCCTTCGGGCCCGGGAAGGTGCCGGTCTCCAGGATGACCTTCAGCACAGCCGCGCCGGCCGCCGACTTGACCGCGGCGATCTGCGCCCTGGCGGTTTCGCGCTCGCCGGCCAGCCAGGCCCGGTAGGGCAGGACGAGGTCGAGCTCGGTCGCGCCCTCGGCCACGGCTTGCCGCGCCTCCGCGGCGGCGGCTTCGGCCGGGGACCCGCCACCGGGGAAGTCGATCACCACCGCGACTCCGATCCCGCTGCCGGCAAGACGCTCGGCCATCTCGGCAGCGAAGTCCGGCCAGGAGCAGACCGCCGCCACCTTGCCCTGCGGCGTCGCGGCCTTGGCGCAGAGCGCGGCGATGTCGTCGTCGCGGGCGTCGTTCAGGCTGGTCAGGTCGAGCAGCGGCAGCAGCCGCCGTGCCAACTCCTGCGGGGTCGGGCTCATGCCTCGCCCCGCTCGAAGAAGAACGCCTCGGGCAGCAGCTCGCCCAGGATGAAGCTGCGCCGCAGGCCTTCGGGTCCCGCGATGTGGACCGGCGTCGCAGCGCCGGCGAACTCGGCCAGGCGCTGGCGGCAGCCGCCGCAGGGCGTGCAGAGCCGCTCCCCTTCGGCCAGGATCACGACCTCGGTGACCTCGCAGCCCCCGGCGACGACCAGGGCGCCCAGGGCGCTGGTCTCGGCGCATTGGCCTTCGGGATAGGACATGTTCTCGACGTTGCAGCCGGCGAAGAGCCGGCCGTCGCCGCTGCGCAGGCAGGCGCCGACGCGGAACCCCGAGTAGGGGGCGTGG
>JAKSBE010000403.1 GCA_022361275.1 Kiloniellales bacterium | reverse complement strand
TTTGTTCATGTTGCGTTCTTAGAACAAAACGCGTACAAGCAATCCCAACAACGCCGTTTGCGGCGACTCAGGGGCTATGAAATAAGGAGCGCGACATGGGCGAAGCTGCATTACGGCTGGTGGAAACGGGCGTGACGGACAAAAGCAAAGCACTCGAAGCGGCGCTGTCGCAGATCGACCGGGCGTTCGGAAAAGGCTCGGTCATGAAGCTCGGCGAGAAGGGCAGCGTGGTCGAGGTCGAAGCGATCTCCACCGGCTCGCTCGGGCTCGACATCGCGCTCGGCATCGGCGGTCTTCCGCGCGGCCGTGTGATCGAGATCTACGGGCCGGAATCGTCGGGCAAGACGACGCTTTCTCTCCATTGCGTGGCCGAGGCGCAGCGTCGCGGCGGCGTCGCCGCCTTTGTCGACGCCGAGCACGCGCTCGATCCGGTCTATGCCGGCAAACTCGGCGTGGATCTCAACGAACTCCTCGTGTCCCAGCCGGACACCGGCGAACAGGCGCTCGAAATCGCCGACACCTTGGTGCGGTCCGGGGCCGTCGATATCTTGGTGATCGATTCCGTCGCCGCGCTCACCCCGCGCGCGGAACTGGAAGGCGAGATGGGTGATTCGCTGCCCGGGCTTCAGGCGCGGCTCATGAGCCAGGCCCTGCGCAAGCTCACCGCATCGATTTCCAAGTCGCGCTGCATGGTCATTTTCATCAACCAGATCCGCATGAAGATTGGCGTGATGTTCGGCTCGCCCGAAACAACCTCCGGCGGCAACGCGCTGAAGTTCTATGCCTCGGTACGCCTCGACATCCGCCGCATCGGCCAGATCAAGGAACGCGATGAGGTCGTCGGCAACCAGACGCGGGTCAAGGTGGTCAAGAACAAGGTCGCGCCGCCGTTCCGCCAGGTCGAGTTCGACATCATGTATGGCGAAGGCATCTCCAAGACCGGCGAACTGCTCGATCTCGGCGTCAAGGCCAACGTCGTCGAGAAGTCCGGCTCCTGGTACTCCTACGATTCCACCCGCATCGGGCAGGGCCGGGAGAACGCCAAGAACTTCCTGAAGGAAAACACCGAGTTTGCCGATGAGATCGAGCACAAGATTCGCGCCGACGCGGGCCTCGTGGCCGACGAGTTCGACGAGGCGGAACTGGACGAGGCGGACGGTGAGGCCGACAACGCCTCCAGTGATGACGCGTCGAATGTGGAGAAACTCTCCGGCGCCGCGGAACCGCCCAAGGACGAGCCGGAGGCCAAGACCGGCTAGAGCGCGGCCTGAGGATTTTCAGGGCTTACTCCAAGCTCCCCCAAAGAGGGTCGGACCCCAACCCCACACGCACCAGACCCTCTCACGCAAGGATCCCGGGCACGCCCCCACGTGCCCGGGTTTTTTCATGTCTGGACGGCTTGGTCATCACCGTGCGCGGAATCGGGCAGAGAGCGGCATCGCTGGACAGGGGTTCCCGGCAACTTTAAAACCGGCGTGATCCGTGATGCGGCAATGATCAGGGCTTGCGTCACCCCACTGAATTCAGGCATTTCACGCATATGACCGGCGTCAACGAGATTCGCAAACACTTCCTCGA
>JAKSBE010000081.1 GCA_022361275.1 Kiloniellales bacterium | reverse complement strand
CGCGCGCCGCACGAAGAGGGCGCGGACGACGAAGTTGCCGACCGTGACCTCGTTTTCGGTCGCGAGCTCGCTGACCTCCGGACGGACCAGGAGGCTGATCCTGCGATCGTCCAGCACCGTCGGGGTGAAGGCCAGGCTGACGCCGAACTCCTTGAACTCGATGGTGATGGTGTCGTCGGTGGCAATGGCGATCGGGAACTCGCCGCCGGCCAGGAAGCTGGCCGTCTCGCCCGAGACGGCGGTCAGGTTCGGCTCGGCCAGGATCGTGACCAGACCGTCCTCGGAGAGCACGTCGATCACGCCGTTGATGTCGAAGTCGCCGGCACTCCCGCCGCCGTAGAAGGAGTCCACTTCCGTGCCGGTGCGGGTGATGAAGTTCTCGTCGCCGACGAGCGGCGGGCTGATCGTGGCGGAGCCGGCCGCGGTGCTCGCGAGCACCGGATTGCCGGTTGCGAGGCCCAGGAGGAACTGGCCGTCATAGAAGTTCTCCCAGCTCAGGCTCAGTTGCTCCAGCAGGTTCTTGGTCACCTCGGCGACCCGCACCCGGATGGAGACCTGATTCGGCATGGTGACCCGAAGCCGGTTCACCACCTTCTCCTCGTCGCTGGCCAGAAAGCGCTCGGCCAGCAGCTTGGCGTCCTCGGACTGCCGCTCGGTCTCGACCTCACCGTGGAGGACGATGCCGCCGTTGACCGAGGCGACCTGGATCCGGCCGCCGGGCACGATCCGGTCCAGCTCTTCGCGCAGACGGCCGAGGTTGTGACCCACGACGATGTCTCGCTTGATCATGATCCGTTCGTTGCCGTCGATCGCATAGAACGTTGTGCCACCGGTCTTCTTGCCGAAGACGTAGATGATGCGCGGCGACATGACCGTGACATCGGCGACCTTCGGATTGCCGATAAAGATGTTCTGTGCGGGCCGGGGCAGGCGGATGATCTGGCCTTCGTCGATTTCCAGCTCCATCCGCTCGCTTTGCGCGGCCGTCGGTTCGGACCAGAGGGCCGCTGCCAGGACCGCAAGGCCGGCGAGCAGGGCTCTGGATTTGGTTTTAGTGATCGTGATCATTCGGGCGCCTCCGCCGACTGGGTTTCACCGGGAGCGCCTTCCCCGTCATCGCCGCCCGACGAACCACCGCCGGTGCTGAGCGTCACTTCTTTGCCGCTGTTTGAAACGCGTTCGACCTCGGAGCCACGGGCGACCGTCAGGCCTTCTGTGTTGGCCCAGGGAACGAGCAGGCTGACCTCGTTTTCCCAGGTGTAGGTACGGGCCGGCCGGGGCTGGCCCTCCTCCAGCTCGTAGGGATCGAGCTCGCCGGAGGCCATCAGCCTGAGCTGCTCCTGATCCTCGGCCAGGCTGCGCAGGCTGAGCGAAAGGCTGCCCAGGGACTGCGCGACGGTCGTAAGCTCGACCTGCTTGGGCGTCAGCTCCAGGGTAATCGTCTTGCCGACCTTGGGCGCGTCGTCCTGATCGTTGGTGCGCTGATCGATGGCCAGGATCCGGACGTTCTCGAGGATCGTCTCGCTGGCCCGGCGCCGCTTCTCGTCCTGGCTGCGGACCGTGTGCGACAGGATGATGTCGACCCGGTCGCCCGGATGAATGAAGCCGGCGACGCCGGTGGCCGCGCCGATCTTGATCGACTTGGCCCGGAACCCGGGCTGAAGGATGGCGGCGAGGAAGCCCCGCTCTCCGCTTCTGATGACCTGAACGCTGTTGATCGGCTGCCCTTCGGCGATGCCGTCGCGCACCACCGCACCATGCAGCTCGGTGCTGTCGTACTCGCCCCTGACCAGGTAGCTGTTTGCGAGCGCCTCGTCCGGCCAGGCCTGCCAGCGCAGGTCGCGCTCGTTGACCAGGGTTCCGGTCGGCAGGTTGCGTGCCGCGACCAGCACGAAGGTCTCGTGCTTCGGCGTCGGCGCGGGCGCCGCGATCTGTGTGCTGGGCTGGTTCATCATGTTCTTCATCATGAACATTGAGCCACCGGCTAGGAGAGCGGCGACTGCGACCAGGACGATGACCTTCATCGACATTGTTAGACTCCAAGAAGTAGGCTGATCGCCACGTACAGCGCGCCCGCGCAGATCGCCACGCCATAGGGCAGCCTGACGAGAGGGATGCGCAGGAACGTCGGAACGCCAGTTGTCGTCGCTCTGAGGCCGGAGGCCGCAGCGGGAGGCCGGTGGCGCAGCCAGGTGAACAGCGCGATGGCGCCGCCGGCCATGGCCATGACGACCAGCAGTTCGAACATCAGGCTCGGGCCGGCCCACAACGCGCAGACCGTAAGGAGCTTGGTATCGCCGGCGCCCATGATCGGGCTGCCGCGATAGGAAACCAGGAACATCACGAAGCCGACCGCCAAGGTCGCACCGGCAACGATCAGCGCGCCGGTCCAGTCGACGGGCTGCGGCCCGGAGATGACATAGGCCGGATAGAGCATGGCGATGGCTATGCTGATCCGGTTGGGGATCAGGAAGCTGCGGACGTCCGTCACCGCGGCCCAGATGACCAGGCCGGCGAATGTGAGGATCACTAACTGGGGAACGTAGACTGCGACGGACATCTACCTTGGCTCCGGGGTTCCATCACCTCATCACCTTTTCGGCGACGAGCGGCTCCCATCTCCTTTGTTGAAGGCCGGAGAGCTAACCTCCCGGACCGACGGGTTGAGTCACGACGTCTGGGATCGGCTCGATCCCTCCGAGGCTCACGCCCGTGCGGGGACCTCGGATACCTCCGGCCCGCCGGGCGTCGGAAGCGAACCGTCGGCCACCATCGCCGCGGCGGCAGAGCGACCGCCGATCGCGGTCATGGCGGGCGCGCAGCCGGCGAAAGCCCGAAGATTCCTCAACATCTTGCCTCTTCCCTCCGACGAGCGTAATCGAAGTGGAATACTTAATTAGAAAAGTTAAAAAGCACTTAAGGGTATATCTAGGTGATAGGATTCGGTGCAAAAGATAAAGAATATTAAGTATGTTTATTTTTAATTGTTATTTATTATTTAGTTATCGTGCGTTAAGGTTAATCCGATATTACTTGCCATGGCGCGGCGGCTGAGGCGGTCGCTGCCGGGTTCACGCAGCCGTGAAACACGTTACTATGCCGGCAGTCCAACGATGGGGCGCCGGCCTCCCTCGATGCCTGGAAGACGGGTTTCCGCAGAGCCGAAGGGGGGAGGGTGTTCAAGACCATTCTCGTGGCGGTCGACGGACAGCGGCCGCTGGCCGCGCCGCTGGCGGAGCTGGCTCAATCCGAGGATCTGAGCCGGAGCGAGATCTTTCGGCGCATCCTGAGCTCCGCCCTCGCCCTGGCCGAGGTCTCGAGCGATCTTGAGGTGGAGTGCTTGGTGTGCGACGGTGATCCGGGCGACGAGATCCTCGCCCAGGCCGAGCACCTGGGTGCCGATCTGATCGTCATCGGCAGCCGGGGCCTCGGCGCCTACGCCGAACTGCTGCTCGGCTCGGTCTCCCGCAAGGTGCTGCACCTCGCCAAGGTGCCTGTCATGGTCGTGCGCGGCTAGATGGAACGCCGTTCAGTTGGTCTCAGTTGGACGGAGCTGAATCGTTCTGTTCCATATAGATAGAGCAGCTTGCTTGCGCCGGCCGCGAGGCCGGGTCAAGGGCCGCTCTGCGGCAGCAACTCGGCCTTGGCGAAGAAGGGATCGGCATAGATGCGCGCCGGGGGCAGACCGCGTCGGGTCAGGAGACGGCGGGTGGCCTCGACCATCGGTGGGGGACCGGCGACGTAGGCGGTAAAGCGGGCCAGGTCGTGCAGGTCCTCGGCCACCGCGTCGGAGACCAGACCGCGGCGGAAGCCGCTGGCCGGCGGGGCTTCTGAAAGCACGATCCGGACGTCGAAGTTGCTGTGCGCCCGGGCCAGCGCCTTGAGTGGCCCGTCCAGGTAGACGTCCGCCTCCCGCCGGACCCCGAAGTAGAGCAGGATCTCCCGGGTCGCGCCGGCGGCGAGCAGGGTCTCGACGATGGACTTCATCGGGGCGAGCCCGGCGCCGCCCGCAATCGCCAGGATCGGTCGCGGGTCGGCTTCGCGCAGAAAGCCCTGGCCGAAGGGGCCTTCAAGCCCGACCGGGTCCCCTTCGCTCAGCGCCTCGGCGACGTAGCTGCTGGAGCCGCCGTCGCCGGTATCGCGGATGTGGAACTCCAGCAGCGCCTCGTCCGGACGGCTGCCGATCGAATAGTCCCGCGGCGGCAATTCCCCGAAGGACAAGCGGGCGTACTGCCCGGCGCGAAAGCGGAAGGGGCCGGCAGCGCCGGGATCCAGCCGCAGGAGCGAAATGCCTCCGCAGAGCCGCGTCAGCTCCGCGACCCGCGCGCTGAGCCGCTGGCGGGGCAGGCCGGCACCCTCGGTCACGCCGGGGCCCCCGGGACCCGGCACACGGCGCCGGGGATCAGACGTTGAAGCTCTCGCCACAGCCGCAGCGGTTCTTTTCATTTGGATTCTTGAAGACGAAACCCGACTGGAGCTTGTCTTCGACATAGTCCATTTGCGTTCCGACCAGAAACATCACGGCGGTCGGGTCGATGAAGATCTTGACGCCCTTGTCTTCGACCATGTCCTCGAACTTCTTCTGCTCCTCGGCGTATTCGACGAAGTAGCTGAGGCCGGAGCAGCCACGGGTCTTGACCCCGACCCGGAGCCCGAGAACCGGCTTCTCCGAGCGTGAGATGAGCGAGCGGACGCGCTCGGCGGCCGAGTCCGTCAGCGTGATCATCGAATTGGACATGGTTTCCATAGCTCTCTCACTCACTGGTGCTCATATGGGGTCAAAAGAAGCCCAGGGCCAGGCGGGCGTCCTCCGACATCCGCTCCTTGGTCCAGGCCGGCTCCCAGGT
>JAKSBE010000487.1 GCA_022361275.1 Kiloniellales bacterium | reverse complement strand
ACCGCGTCGATGGTGCCGCGCTGCATGGCGCGGAACAGCTCGCCGGTCGGCACCAGCTGATCGGCGAAGTAGAGCTCGATCTCCATCTGGCCGTTGGCGACCTTGTTGAAGGCGTCGATCGAGGGCTTGATCACGTGCTCGGCCAGGGCCGCGCCGGCGTAGGTCTGCAAGCGCCACTTGATGGTCTTGCCCGACTGCGCGTGTACGGCGGGTGCGCTGATGGTCGACGCGCCGGCGGCGACGGCCGTGGCCGCGCCGGCCTTTTTCAGGAAATCGCGTCTGTTTGGCATCGTTTCACTCCCTGTCGTTATCGTTTTCGGAATTGAACCACATTCCCCTCCGACCTTCCGCATCAGCGTGCCTTGTCGTAGTGCCACTCGGGCAGCCAGAGCGCGATCTCGGGGAAGATCGTCACCAGCGCCAGGCCGAAGATCATGACCAGCACGAAAGGCAGGATCGATCGGTAGATGTCGGCCAGGGTCACCTCGGGCGGTGCCATGGCCCGCATCAGGAAGAGGTTGTAGCCGAAGGGCGGCGTCATGTAGGCGATCTGGCAGGTGATGGTGTAGAGCACGCCGTACCAGATGAGGTCGAAGCCCAGGGCGCCGACCAGCGGCACGTAGAGCGGGGCGACGATCACCAGCATGGCCGTGTCGTCCAGGAACATGCCCATCAGGATGTAGGAGAGCTGCATCATGATCAGGATCTGCCAGGGCCCCAGGCCGAGCTGGCCGACGAAGAAGCTCTCGATCGCCTTGACCGCGCCCAGGCCGTCGAAGACCGCGCCGAAGCAGAGCGCGGCCAGGATGATCCACATGAACATGCAACTGACGCCCAGGGTCTTGCGGGTCGTGTCGTGGATCACCTGCCGGGTCAGCCGGCCCCGGACCAGGGCGGCCAGGGTCGCGGCCACGGCGCCGACCGCCGAGCTCTCGACCAGGCTGGTGATGCCCATCAGGAACAGCCCGGTCATGCAGAAGAAGATCATCAGCGGGACGATGCCGGCCTGCAGCAGCCGCAGCTTCTCGCCCCAGCCCACCCGCCGCTCCGCCTCGGGCAGGGGCGGCCCCAGGTTGGGCTGCAGATGGCAGCGGACCACGATGTAGAGGATGAAGAGGCCGGCCATCAGCAGGCCCGGGAAGACGCCCGCGAGCCAGAGCTGGCCGATCGGCTGGCGCGCGATCATGCCGTAGAGCACCAGGACCACGCTCGGCGGGACCAGGATCCCGAGCGAGCTGCCGGCCTGGATCACCCCGGTGACCATGATCTTGTCGTAGCCGCGCCGCAGCAGCTCGGGCAGGGCGATGGTCGCGCCGATCGCCATGCCCGCGACGCTGAGCCCGTTCATCGCCGAGATGGCGACCATCAGGCCGATGGTGCCGATCGCCAGCCCGCCGTTCAGCGGACCCATCCAGACGTGGAACATCCGGTAGAGATCGTCCGCGATCCCGGACTCCGAGAGCATGTAGCCCATGTAGATGAAGAGCGGCAGGGTCAGCAGCGGATACCAGTTCATCAGCTTTATGGCCGCGCTGAAGGCCATCTCGGTCCCGCCGTCGCCCCAGAGCAGCAGTGCCGAGGCGGTGGCGACGAAGCCGATGGCGCCGAAGACCCGCTGCCCGGTCAGCAGCATCAGCATCATGGTGGAGAACATCATGAGCGCGATGAACTCGTAGCTCATAACAGGGCGCTCATAACAGGGGGCTCATGACAGTGCGCTCATGACAGGGGCTCTCCCCGGGCCTTGGCGAGGTCCTTGAAGAAGGTCGCGATGACCTGCAGCAGCATCAGGGTGATGCCGACGCACATGACGATCTTGATCGGCGCCATGGGCGGGTTCCAGATGGTGCGGCTCGTTTCGCCGTATTGAAGGGCGTAGCGGGTCGAGGAGATGCCGCCGAAGAGCAGGAGGCAGAGATAGAGGATCAGGAAGAAGACGGTGATCGCGTCGACGACGGCCTTGGTGCGATCCGACCAGCGGCCGTACAGCAGGTCCATGCGGACGTGGTCGCCGGTCTGAACCGAATAGCCGCCGCCCAGCAGGTAGTAGGTGACCATCGTGAACTGGGCCATCTCGAGGGTCCAGAGCGAGGGGTCGAAGAAGTTCTTGCTGATGGTCGAGTAGAAGAGGATGCCGATCATCGCGTAGACCAGGTACATCGCGATGAGGCCGAAGACCCGGTTCACCGCGTCGACGGTCCTCACGAAGAGCTTGATCGGCTCCGGCATCTCACCCCGGTCCCTCGAGGGCTTGGGTCAGCCAGCCCGCCAGGCGCTCGGTCAGGGCGGTCTGGCCCGGCCGCTCGGCGATGAGGTCGCTGCGGATCTCGATCATCACGTTGAGCAGGCCGCGCGGCAACGCCTGCGCCTTCAGCGTATGCGTGACCCCGTCCTCCGGGCCATAGGGTTCGTTGCGTCTGGCGTCGAGCGCGCCGTCCGCGGTCAGGGCCAGCATGGCCTTCGCGAGGCGCGGGTCACTGTCGTGCAGGATGCCGAGCTGCACCCGCCGCGGCCGTCCGTGATAGCGTGGCACGAAGGAGTGGATCGTGACCAGGACCGGCCGCCTGCCGGCCTCCAGGCGCTGGTCCAGGAGCCCGCCCAGGGCTTCGTGGAAAGGCCGGTAGACGGCATCGCTGCGCGCCTGCCGTGCCGCCGCCGTGAGCCCCCGGTTGCCGGGAACCTCGAAGGCCTCGCTACGGGCCGGCATGGCCTCCGCCGAGCCCGAGGGCCGGTTGCAGTCGTGCACCAGGCGGGAGAAGCGCTGCAGGACCGCCGTCGCGTCGAGCCGTCGCGCGAGTTCACGGGCGACCTCGGCGGCGCCGGGGTCCCAGGCGATATGGCTTTCCAGCGCCCCGGCCGCGAGGCCGAGGCTGCCGAGCGCGCGCGGCACGCGGTTGGCGGCGTGCTCGCAGACGACGACGACTTCCGAGATACCCTGCGGGTTCGCGACCTCGACCGGCGGGCCGTCCGCGGGGCTGAGGAGACCCTCGGCTTCATCAAAGCTCGCAAGTCCTGGTTCCGCATCGTTGCGGACCGAAAGCACCATGACGAAACCCGTCCCGCCGCCATCCCGCAGACTTGTAACAAGTATTCCGGATATCAGATTAATGTCAATTGTGGAATATTGAATACAGGGCCTGGACGGGGCCCCGGACAGAGGAAGGACGGCGGCCTTGACGGTTGCGCAGCAGATCCACGAAGCCCTGCCCGGCATGACTGCGGCGGAGAAGAAGACCGCGCGTGCCCTGCTGGCGCGCTACCCCATCGCCGGGCTGTCGTCGGTGGCAGAGTTCGCCGATCTGGCCGGGACCAGCGGTCCGACGGTGCTGCGCTTCGTCGCCAAGCTCGGCTATCCGAGCTATCCCGAGTTCCGGAGGGCCCTGCGGCGCGAGATCCACGAGAGCCTGATGTCGCCGCTCGACAAGGATCGGACCGACCGCGGCGACGCGGCGGCCGCCCCCTCCGCCCTGACCCAGATCGTCGAGCGGGTGCGCGCCAACCTTGCCGAAACCGCACGCGACCTCTCGGCCTCCGAGCTCGATGTGGCCTGCGCCCTGCTGGCCGACGTGAAGCACCAGTGCTACGTCCTGGGCGGTCGCTTCTCGGATTCGATCGCCGCCTACATGGCCTCGCACCTGCGGATCGTGCGGCCCGGCGTGCGGCGCTTCGAGGGGCAGGTCTCGACCTGGCGGGATCAGATCCTCGACGTGCGGGCCGGCGACGTCGCCGTCATCTTCGACATCCGGCGCTATCAGGAGGACCTGCTGGAGGTCGCCGGGCTGCTGAGCGAGCGGAAGGCCCGGATCGTCCTGGTCACCGATCAGTGGCTCTCGCCGATCGCCCGCCACGCGCAGGTGGTCCTGCCCTGCCGGATCGACATCGGCCGGACCTGGGATTCCAGCGCGGCGCTTCTGGTCGTCGCCGAGGTGATCGTCAACCGGGTCACCCTGGAAGGCTGGGACACCTCGAAGGAGCGGATCAGGAAGCTGGAGACGCTGGCCGGAGCCGCCGACGGCGCCGCGCGCGACAAGGGCGTCGCACGCCCTTAGGCGAAGGTTGCCCGCGTCGTCCGGCGGTCAGGGCAGGGCGGGTTGATGCACCCAGAAGCCGTCGATGTAGGCGTGGGCTTCCAGCGGCAAGTGGTGCGGCTCCAGTGACAGCAGCGGCCGCGCGGTCACGGTGGCGAGGAGGTGGGTCACCTTGCCCTCCGCGTCGCCGAAGGGCAGCAGCAGCGTGCGGAAGCGCGCCCGCTGACCGTCTTCCCGCCGGAAGCCGCCGCCCAGGGTGACCGGCCGCCGCGCCTGCAAGGCGAGGTCGAACCAGTCCGCGATCCGGCTATGCAGGGCCGATTCCAGCCTGGGGCCCTTCGCCCCGAGGGGCTGGAGGTCGGTCTCGACGAAGGCATCGCCCAGGTACTCGTGGCTCCAGCTCTCCTGGAGCGGCTCGCGGCGGACCAGAAGGCAGTTGCGCCAGGCGACCGGAAGCACCTCGGGATCGAGAGCGCCGATCCCGGGCAGTGCCGCGTCGCCGGCCAGGCTCGCCCAGTGGCAGAGCACCCCGACCACCAGGCTGCGCTCCCGCGGCAGCGGGATCACCCGCCAGGACTCCCGGAACGAGACCGGGGGCCGGTCGAGGATCTCCGTGGCGATGTCCGGGCGGTCGAGGTCGAGGACCCGGGCAGAAACTGCGGCGGGGACTGCGCTTGGGCTCATCTTCTTGATCACTCCTCGGCGCGGCAGCAGCCGCTCAAGTCGATACAGGCGCGCCCGGGCGGGATCTCCGGTGGGGTGCGACGGGAGTCCGGCCGCTCGGCGCGGCGGCTTTACCGTCCTGGTCTCGGCCGCCCTTGCTGCGGGTGCGACGCCGGTCAGGCTGACGCCGTCCCCCGTCCGGAAAGGCTAGGCGGTTAGGGTTAACGTCGCGTTAACCAAAACTTAACGGCCCGGCTCAGCCTTCGCCGAGGGCCTGGTCCAGGAAGTCGAGCCGGTCCTGGCCCCAGAAGAGCTCGTCCCGATAGACGTAGGTGGGAGCGCCGAAGACGTCGCGCGACAGGGCTTCCCGGGTCAGCGCCCCGTAGGCGGCGGCCGCTTCGGGCCGCTCGGCCAGGGCCAGCAGGGCCGCCGAGTCGTGGCCGCTTTCCTCGGCGATCGCCTTCAGGGTCTCGGGGTCGTCGATCCGGCGCTCCTCGGCCCAGACCGCGCGCAGAACGGTGTGGGCCAGGCGCAGGGGATCGCCGCCGCTCTCGCCGGCCGCGATGACCAGCCTGGCCGCCGGGGCCTCGTCGGCCGCGAAGCCCTCGGGCTCCAGGTTCAGCGGCAGGTCCAGCCGCGCGCGCCAGCGCCGCAGCTCCATCAGGCGGTAGGCCTGGCGCGCCGGCGCCCGCTTGGGCAGCGGCAGGCCGCCGGTCTGCGCGAAGATGGTGCCGTAGTCGACCGGCTTGACCGCCACCGCGGCCCCGTGGCGCGCCGCGATCTCCTCCAGCCGACCGCTGCCCAGATAGGCCCAGGGCGAACGCAGCGAGAGGTAGTAGTCGATCGATTTGGACATGGCGCGCGGCTCCGGCGGATGCTGAGTGTTGGCGGATGGGCGTCTCTTCAAGCTCGCTCGTGCGAAAGGGATCGCTACTCGGCCGCCGGTCGCGAGGCCCGGCGGCCCACCTTCGGGAACTCCGAGATGTCGAGCTGGCCGGCGAACTCCCAGATCTCGTCGCGCGCGCTGTCGAGGCTCTTGTAGGCCAGCTTGCGCAATTGCTCGTAGGGCAGGTCGAGGACCGTGAGGCCGTAGAGGAAGGCGTCGCGATAGATCACCCGGTCGGACAGGCCGGGAATCACCCGGTAGCCCAGGGTTTCCGCCAGCTCCTCGAGCAGGGCCGATGTCTGCTTGCGGTTGCGGCTGTTCGTCTTGGAGATCCGGTTGCGCGCGACGCACCATTCGATCGGCTTGCCGCCGGCCCGCATCCGATGGCCCCAGCGGCTCAGCACGGAGAGGGCGTAGGTGCTCGGCCCGAAAACGGTCTGGGCGTCCGCGTCGACCTGCGCGAAGACGTCCAGGTCCAGGAAGCTGTCGTTGACCGGGGTGATCAGGGCGTCCGCGACGATGTGCCCCAGGCGCGAGGCGTTGCTTTCGTTGCCGGGCGTGTCGACCACGACCACGTCCTTGTCCGAGAACTCCTCCAGCGCCTCGAAGAAGCAGAGGGCTTCCTCCTTGTCGGCCCTGTGCCGGCTGGTCTTCGGCGAGGGCTTGATCAGGTAGTGCTTGGGCAGCTCCAGCTCGATGCCGGGCGTCGACCTGAAGCGGTGCCGGTTCTCCATGAAGTGCGTGAGAGTCGACTGGTGTCCGTCGAGGTCGATGCTGCCGACCGCGTAGCCGCATTTCATCAGGCCGACGCCCAGATGGATGGCGACCGTCGACTTGCCCGACCCGCCCTTGAGGTTGCCGAGCACCACCACCTTGGGCCGGTACGTCTTGCCGAACCAGGTCCGCAAGAACGACTCGATCAGGCTCGCACCGCTCCGGCGAAGAGGGAACATGGTGGTGGTCTTGCTCCCGCTTGATTTCCAAGGGAATTCTTTCGGACCTTGACACATGCCGGGCAGCATGGCAACGAAATGTTGCGATACTTGGGTTTCAATCTACTATATCTGGGGTTTCACGCTTGTTGAACCTGCCCGATACTTTGGCCGATGAGGGGATCCCGCGGTGGGACGCCGAGGCGGCCGCGGGGCAGCGGATCGATCACGGCCCGGATGCGCAGCTCCATACGACTGCCCATGCGACTGCCCATACGACTGCAGGCCGTGGCTCGGGAAGTCGGTCGGCCGGAGGCGAGGGAGAAGGCGCGCAATGAAGATCTTGGTGCTTGCCGCGCAGAAAGGTGGCTCCGGCAAGACGACACTGGCCACCAACATCGCGGTCGAGGCCGAGCGCATGGGCGACGGGCCCGTCGCGCTGATCGACACGGATCCCCAGGGCAGCCTGGCCGAATGGTCGCAAGAGCGGGAATCGCCGACGCCGATCCTCGCCCAGTGCTCCACCCACAAGCTGGCGCAGAAGATCGCCGAGATGCGCGAGGCCGGCGTCGGGCTGATGGTCATCGACACGCCGCCGGCGATCAAGGCGGCGATCGCCCAGGTGATCAGCGCCTCGGATCTGGTGGTGATCCCGATGCGCCCCAGCGCGCACGACCTGCGGGCGGTCGGCAAGACCATCGACATCGCCGAGAACCTCGGCAAGCCCTTCGTCTTCGTGGTCAACGGCGCCCACCCGACCGCGCGGATCACGATGCAGGCCGTGCTCGCGCTCTCGGAGCACGGCCCCGTCGCGCCGAGCATCATCCACCAGCGGACCGACTTCGCGGCCAGCGCGATCGACGGCCGTGCGGTGATGGAGGTCGCGGGGCGATCCCGCTCGCCGAGCGAGATCGCCGCGCTCTGGCAGTACCTCAAGGCCTGCCTCAGCGGTACCCGGGACCGGTCCCTGGTCAGGTCAAGGTCGGCACCGGACCCGGTGGCGGCGCCGATCGGAGAGGCAAGGGCTTGAAGAAGCAGAAATCCAAGTCACTGAAGCCGGCCGCGTCGCTCTCGAGTTCCCTGCTCAGGGCCGGCGGGCGTCCCCGCGATGCCGGCGGTCCCAAGCCCCCTCCGGCCCCTCGGCCGCCGTCGGAGCTGAACGCCCTGCCACGTTCGGAGGCCCTCTCCGACCTGGAGACCCGTATCAAGGCGCCGCCGGTCGCCGACGAGAAAACGCCGAGGTCCGGCGAGCCGTCGGGATCGGCTGTGCCCGGGCTCGAGCCCGATGCTTTCGACGGTCTGATCCCCGGTCTTCTGTCGTCGGAGGTGGAGGCGGCGCGCGCGGAGAAACGACCCGAGAGCACGGCGCCGCCGAGACTGCAGGACCAGTTCGAGTTCCTGCAGTCGCGGAACCGGGTGCTCGCCGACAAGCAGGCCGACAGGCCGAAGGCCGCCCTGGCCGGCTTCCTGCGCAACCTCCGCGGCGGCCGTTTCGCCGACGCCGAGCTCGACTTCGCCCGGATCATGACCCTCGAACCCCAGGTGGCGAGGAAGATCCTCTACCATGCGGAAATCGAGGATCTGGCCGTCATCTGCCGTGCGATCGGCTTCAAGTCCCTGGAATTCGCGACCATCGTCGCGCTGCTTCGGGGCGCGAAGGGAAACCGGGGCCTCTCCGCCCCCGATCAGCTCAAGACGTCGCTCGGCATCTTCGAGACGATCGATCGCGACTGCGCCATGGAGCTTCTGGAGCACATCCCCGAACTGCCCCGGCGCAACTGGAGCGCCTTGAAGCGCGCCTAGAGCCGCTCTGTCTTCAAGCGCCCTCGCGCAGCTTGCGGCGGATGATCTTGCCGGTGGCGGTCATCGGCAGGTCGTCGACGAAGGCGACGTCGCGCGGATACTCGTGGGCGGCCAGGCGGCTCTTGACGAAGTCCTGAATCTCGGCGGCCAGGGTCGCGCCCGGCTCATGTCCGGGCTTGAGCACCAGGAAGGCCTTGACCCGCTCGCCGCGCAGAGGATCGGGCACGCCCACCGCCGCCGCCAGGGCCACGGCCGGATGCTTGATCAGGCAGTCCTCGATCTCGCCCGGACCGATCCGGTAGCCGCCCGAGGAGATGACGTCGTCCTCCCGGCCGTCGAACCAGAAGTAGCCCTCCTCGTCCTGCCTGGCCCGGTCGCCGGTCAGCAGCCATTCGCCGGCGAACTTGTCGGCGGTGGCTTCGGGGTCCCGCCAGTACTCCAGGAACATGACCGGGTCCGGCCGCTTGACCGCAACGATGCCGGGCTCCCCGGCCGGGAGCGGCTGGCCCCGGTCGTCCAGCACCGCCAGCTCGTGGCCGGGCACGGCGCGGCCCATGGAGCCGTCGCGCACCGGCAGGATCTTGGCCGCGTTGGAGACGATCAGGTTGCATTCGGTCTGGCCATAGAACTCGTTGACGGTCAGGCCGAAGGTCTCCCGGCCCCAGGACAGCAGCTCCGCGCCCAGGGTCTCGCCGCCGCTGCCGATCGAGCGCAAGGCATAGCTCCAGCGGTCGCGCGGCCGTTCGACCGCGCGCATCATCTTGAGCGCGGTCGGCGGCATGAAGGCGTTGCGGACGCCGAACGCGGCGAGGGTCGCGAAGGCTTCTTCCGGGTCGAACTTCGGGAAGCGATGGACCAAGACCGGCACGCCGTGGTGCAGCGAGGGCAGGAGCACGTCGAGCAGGCCGCCGATCCAGGCCCAGTCGGCGGGAGTCCAGAAAAGGTCGCCGGCCTGCGGAAAGAGATCCTGGGGCATCTCGACCCCGGGCAGGTGGCCGAGCAGGACCCGATGGGCGTGCAGCGCGCCCTTGGGCGGGCCCGTGGTGCCCGAGGTGTAGATGATCAGCGCCGGGTCCTCGGCCGCCGTGGCGTAAGGCTTGAAGCCGTCGGAGGCACGCGCCAGCTCGCGGTGGAAATCGAGGGCCGGGCCGCCGTCGATCGAGATCAGAGTGGTCAGCTCCGGCAGCCGGTCGCGCAGATCGGCGACCTTCTCCAGGCCGGCCCGGTCCGTGATCAGCGCCTTGGCGCCGCTGTGGCTCAGGCGGTACTCCAGGGCCTCGGGGCCGAAGAGCGTGAAGAGCGGCACCGCGATGGTGCCCAGCTTGTAGGCGGCGATGTGAGCGATGGCGGTCTCGGGCGCCTGGGGCAGCAGGATCGCGACCCGGTCGTCGCGGTCGAGGCCCTGTGCCTTGAGGACGTTGGCCAGGCGGTTGCTGAGGCGCTTCAGCTCCAGGAAGCCGTATCGGCGGACCGCGCCGTCCGCCTGCCTGTGGATCAGCGCGGTGCGGTCGGGTCCCTCCGCCCACTTGTCGCAGACGTCGACGCCGATGTTGTAGCGCGCCGGAACCCGCCAGCGGAACTTGGTACGAAGCTCATCGTAGCTGTCGGCTCTGGGTAGCACGCTTCCTGACCTCTATCCCTGTCCGGCCCGCGGATTTGTCGGGCCGGCGGTAAATGACGCCTTGCCTAGCCTCGCTCGCTGATGTTTAGAGAAGGCGGGCAGGGCGGCGCAAGCAAAGCGGGAAAAGAGATGTTCGTTTCCGACCTTCTGAAAGACAAGCGGGTCCTGATCACGGGCGGCGGCACCGGGCTCGGCAAGTCCATGGCGCATCGCTTCCTCGAGCTCGGCGCCGGCGTAACCCTTCTGGGGCGCCGCGAAGAGGTTCTGGCCGAGACCAAGGCGGAGTTCGACCGCGACTTCGACGGACGCACCGCGACCGCGTCCTGCGATATCCGCGATCCGGAAGCGGTCGAGGCCACGGTCGAGAAGCTCTGGGCCGAGCAGGGCGGCCTCGACGCCTTGGTCAACAACGCCGCCGGCAACATCCTGGCGCCCAGCGAGACCCTGTCGCACAGGGCGGTCGACGCGGTGCTCGGCATCGTGCTCCACGGCAGCGCCTACATGACCCTGGCCTGCGGCCGGCGCTGGCTGAAGAGCGGCACGGCCGGGAACGTGCTCAGCATCGTCACCACCTACGCCTGGACCGGCTCGGGCTACGTCCTCCCCTCGGCCATGGGCAAGGCCGGGGTCCTGGCCATGACCCGCAGCCTGGCGGCGGAATGGGGCGGCCGCGGCGTCCGCCTCAACGCCGTCGCGCCCGGGCCGTTCCCGACCGAAGGCGCCTGGTCGCGCCTGGTGCCCAACAAGGAGATCGAGAAGACCTGGCTCAACCGGGTGCCCCTCGGCCGGGTCGGCCGGCACGAGGAGCTCACCAACTTGGCCGCCTACCTGCTGGCCGAGCAGTCCGGCTACGTCAACGGCGAGGTGGTGACGATCGACGGCGGCGAATGGCTCAAGGGGGCCGGCCAGTTCTCGGTCATGGATCAGCTCAGCGACGAGGAGTGGGCGGCCTTCCGGCCGAAGAAGGGATAGCCGCGCTCGTGCTCCTTGGGCCGGGTCCTGGGCTGGGTCCTGCTTTTCCTGTCCTGCTGCCAGCCGCTCGGCAGGGAGTCGATAAGGTGCGTGGTGGGTCGGGCGCCATCAAATAGGCGTCGGCGCCGAATTGCGCACCTGCGGCGCCGGGGATAGATTGTCGGCAGGACCCAGACGCGGTTAGGAGCCATGCCCGACAGCGCCGCCACCCAGTACGTGCATTCCACCTGCCCGCACGATTGCCCCAGCACCTGCGCCTTGGAGGTCGAGCGGCTGTCGCCGACGCGGATCGGCAAGGTCCGCGGCGCAAGGGGCAATCCCTATACCGCGGGCGTCATCTGCGCCAAGGTCGCCCGCTATGCCGAGCGGGTTCACCACCCGCAGCGCCTGACCACCCCCTTGCGCCGGGTCGGCGAGAAGGGCCAGGGCATGGCCGCGTTTCAGCCGATCGGCTGGGACGATGCCCTCGATCTGGTCGCGGAGGGCCTGACCCGGGCCGAGCAGAGGCACGGCCCCGAGGCGGTCTGGCCCTACTTCTACGCCGGGACCATGGGACACGTGCAGCGCGACGGCATCGAGCGCCTGCGCCACGTCAAGGGCTACTCCCGGCAGTGGTCGACGATCTGCGTTATGCTCGCGGAATCCGGCTGGCTCGCCGGCGTCGGCGCCAAGAAGGGCGTCGACGCGCGCGAGATCGCGCTTTCCGACCTGATCGTCGTCTGGGGCGGCAATCCGGTGAACACCCAGGTCAATGTCATGACCCACATCGCCAGCGCGCGGAAGAGCCGCGGCGCCAGGCTGGTGGTGGTCGACCCCTACCGGACGGGCACCGCCGAGCAGGCCGATCTCCACCTAGCGGTCCGGCCCGGCACCGACGGCGCGCTGGCGGCGGCGGTGATCCACGTCCTGATCAAGGAAGGCTACGCCGACCGCGACTACCTCGCCCGCTACACCGATTGGAGTCCCGAGGCGGAGGCTCATTTCGCCGAGACCACGCCGGCCTGGGCCAGCGCGATCACCGGCCTGAGCGTCGCCGAGATCGAGGACTTCGCCCGCCTTTACGGCAGCCACGAGCGCAGCTACCTCAGGGTCGGCTACGGCTTCTCGCGCTCGCGCAACGGCGCCAGCAACCTCCACGCGGTCTCCTGCCTGCCGGCGGTGACCGGCGCCTGGCAGCACGAGGGCGGGGGCGCGCTCTGGGGCAACGGCCTGATCTACCATCTGGACAAGACCCTGATCGAGGGCCTGGACCGGCGCGACGACTCGGTGCGCAAGCTGGACCAGTCCCGCTTCGGTCCGGTCCTGACCGGCGACAGGCGGGACCTGGGCGAGGGGCCGCCCGTCACCGCGCTCCTGATCCAGAACACCAACCCGGCCGTGGTCTGCCCGGAGACGCGCAAGTGCCTGGAGGGCCTGGGGCGCGACGACCTCTTCACCGCGGTGCACGAGCAGTTCATGACCGACACCGCGGCCTTCGCCGACGTGGTGCTGCCGGCGACCAGCTTCCTGGAGCACGACGATTTCTATACCGCCAGCGGCCACACCTTCTTCCAGGTGACCAAGGCGGTGATCCGGCCCCTGCCGGACTGCCGCTCGAACCACGAGGTGATCTGCGCCCTGGCCAAGCGCCTGGGGGCCGAGCACCCCGGCTTCGAGATGACGGCCTGGGAGCTGATCGAGGCCACCCTGGCGGCCTCCGGCCTGCCCGAGGCCGAGGCGATCTACAGGGATCGCTGGCACGACTGCGCCGAAGGCTTCGAGGACATGCATTTCCTCAAGGGTTTCCCGCAGCCCGACGGGCGCTTCCGCTTCAAGGCCGCTTGGTCGGCGCTCGGGCCGGATCATCAGGGCATGCCGACCTTCGCCGGCCACCACGCGGTGATCGACGCCGCGGACGAGGCGCATCCCTACCGCCTGGTCGCGGCTCCGGCCCGGACCTACCTGAACTCCAGCTTTACGGAGACGCCCGGCTCCCGGGCGCGCGAAGGCCGGCCCGAGGTCATGATCCATCCCGAAGCCCTGGCGAAGCTCGGCCTCGGCGAGGGCGACAAGGTCCGGCTCGGCAACCGGCTCGGCTCCGTGCTGCTGCACGCCCGGGCCTTCGACGGCCTGCAGCCCGGTGTCGTGGTGGTCGAGAGCATCTGGCCGAACGGCGCTT
>JAKSBE010000512.1 GCA_022361275.1 Kiloniellales bacterium | reverse complement strand
TGGAGTGATTTGTCTGGTTAATTCCGATAACGAACGAGACTCTGTCCTGCTAAATAGTCGCGTCCCCCTTCGTTGGGGCGCGAATTCTTCTTAGAGGGACTGGCGGCGTCTAGCCGCACGAGATTGAGCAATAACAGGTCTGTGATGCCCTTAGATGTTCTGGGCCGCACGCGCGCTACACTGAAGGGACCAGCGTGTCTCCCCTTCCCGAGAGGGACGGGTAACCCGCTGAACCCCCTTCGTGGTAGGGATCGGGGCTTGCAATTATTCCCCGTGAACCAGGAATTCCCAGTAAGCGCAAGTCATAAGCTTGCGTTGATTACGTCCCTGCCCTTTGTACACACCGCCCGTCGCTACTACCGATTGAACGTTTTAGTGAGGCATTTGGACTGGACCTGGCCGGGTTAACGCCTGGCTCGTTGTCCGGGAAGACTTCCAAACTTGAGCGTTTAGAGGAAGTAAAAGTCGTAACAAGGTTTCCGTAGGTGAACCTGCGGAAGGATCATTATCGAATTGAATTTGACGAAAATTCAAAGAGATTCTTCTTAATCTCGGGATTTCGATCCTCGGCGGTTCGGCGCGCCTGCCGAACAACCGCGCGACGCTTTGGAAGCTCGGTTCGACTGTTGAGGTCGCCGAGCGGAAATTGCGGCTCGAAAAGCGGGTGCAGTCTTTCTTTTTGGCCGTCGCCTAATTTAAGAAATTAACTGCGCAATGAGCCTTCGCCCGCCGAGTAGAGTTTAAACTTGTGCCCACTCCTCCCTGTGCGGAGATGTTTGTTGTGTGTTTTATTTTTTTAAAATGAAAAGTTCGAAAAGCAATTTTCGACAAAGCTTGAAAAAAAATATAACACTATACAGTGGATCACTTGGCTCGGGGGTCGATGAAGAACGCAGCGAACTGCGCGTCGGAATGTGAACTGCAGGACACATGAACATCGACACTTTGAACGCATATTGCGGACCGTGGCTTGTCTACTGTCCACGCCTAGCTCAGGGTCGGTTAAACATCCATCGGGAATTTATTTTCTCGCATTGGGCTTTCGCGGCGCCGTTCCCCCTTCGGGAGGAAAGAGAGCTCCGCGTGGCTTCAAGATGTCTAATAATAATGGGTCGCTCGCGCAGCGTTTGACCGTTTGACTCTCGGGAAGTCGGCTTTTACAAAGTCTTCGTCCTGGGTCTCTAATCGGTCGATGGTGCAGGCTAGGCCATCCCACCAGTCACTTTCGTTGCGCGTCATGGGTTTTCCACCCACCCGCTCGCATACATGTTAGACTCCTTGGTCCGTGTTTCAAGACGGGTTGTATGGAAACCTTCCGCCAGCGCCAAACCTCAGTCGCTCAGCCGACATAGACCTCACACAAAAGAGGGTTTCTCCCGGCCGAACAACCCGCGCTGACCAGCACCCAGCACAGACCAGACCGCCGTTAAGCGGCCCTTAGCCTGAGTGCACCCACAGTCGCCATACTCTTCCCCCTCAACAGTTTCAGGCACTTTTTGACTCTCTTTTCAAAGTCCTTTTCACCTTTCCCTCACGGTACTTGTTCGCTATCGGTCACCAAGGAGTACTTAGGCTTGGAGGGTGGTCCCCCCACGTTCAGACAGGGTTTCACGTGCCCCGCCTTACTCGAGGATCTTCGGCTTTGTTACCCGTACGGGACTATCACCTTCTATGGTCCGACTTTCCAGACGGTTCCGGTTCGCCGCCAAAGATCACTGGCCTGGTCCCCGTTCGCTCGCCACTACTAGGGGAGTCTCGGTTGATTTCCTTTCCTCCGGCTACTGAGATGTTTCAGTTCACCGGGTTCGCTTCGCATGGCTATGGATTCACCATGCGATGACCCTAAAGGGCCGGGTTTCCCCATTCGGAGATCCACGGATCAAAGCTTGCTCACAGCTCCCCGCGGCTTATCGCAGCGTGCCACGTCCTTCATCGCCTCTTGGTGCCAAGGCATCCACCAAATGCCCTTACTTGACGCTTGATTGCACCCGTCACGCGCAGGGACAAACCCCAAGCTTGTGACAGGCAACATCGGTTTTACCCGAGAACAGACGGACATTGATTTAGAACCCTGCCGCCGAACGGCGGAAGGCCCTAGATCAAGCCCGTTCATGCATTCCTATTCACGATGACAAAGAGCCGCGCGCCTTGTCTCGCGACGGAGGCGCACGAAGAAAGAGTCTTTTCCAGACTTCACGTCGTCATCTGCTCCTTCCGGGAGGCGAGCCATGGTGGAGGTGAACGGGATCGAACCGATGACCTCCTGCTTGCAAAGCAGGCGCTCTCCCAGCTGAGCTACACCCCCGCTTCCGCTGCGCGGAATGGCCCTCGCCGCCGAAGCGGCTCGGGATTTTCGATTCAAAACCTGCCCCCTATTCCAAGAACAGGGCAGGTTTTGCCCGCGTGTTCCACGCGGACCACCGAAAATGGTGGGCCGGGGAGGATTTGAACCTCCGACCTCACGCTTATCAAGCGCGCGCTCTAACCAACTGAGCTACCAGCCCAAATCGGATGTATCCTCCAAGGCCGTGTCCGCCCGGCCCGGCACGGCAGCGCGCGGGTCGATCGGCGGACAATCGAGATGACGACGGAAGGGATGCGTGGACGGCGGCACGAATGCCGGGAGCCGGCAAGTGTTGTAAGGGTTACGGAAAGACGACCCTCCGAAGAGAGGCCGTACCGTCCATATCCTTAGAAAGGAGGTGATCCAGCCGCAGGTTCCCCTACGGCTACCTTGTTACGACTTCACCCCAGTCGCTGACCTTACCGTGGTCGGCTGCCTCCGTAGTTAGCGCACCGGCTTCGGGTAAAACCAACTCCCATGGTGTGACGGGCGGTGTGTACAAGGCCCGGGAACG
>JAKSBE010000131.1 GCA_022361275.1 Kiloniellales bacterium | reverse complement strand
CCAGGGCGCCTGCTCGTCGACGTAGCGGTTCGCGGCGCCGACGACCTCCCAGGTCGCCTCCAGGGCCTTGTGGAAGGCCTGCACCTCGTAGTGCGCGCGCAGCCGATCCAGAAGGCCCGCCGCCTGATCCAGCAAGCCGCGGTCCGCTTCCGAGAAGGCGCCGGGCGCCGGCACCCGACCGTCGCAGTTCTTGGCGATCATCGACAGGATGCGCTGACCCAGGTTACCAAAATCGTTGGCCAAGTCACTGTTACTACGACGAATCAGGCTCTCCCGCGAGATGCTGCCGTCGTTGCCGAAAGGCACCTCGCGCAGCAGGTAGTAGCGCAGTTGGTCCAGGCCGAATTCCTCGACGACGGCCTCGGGCGAGAGCACGTTGCCCAGCGACTTGGACATCTTCTGGCCCTCGACGTTGAGGAAGCCGTGGGCGAAGACCCGCTTGGGCAGCGGCAGGCCCGCCGACATCAGGAAGGCCGGCCAGTAAATGGTGTGGAAGCGCAGGATGTCCTTGCCGATGACGTGCAGGTCGGCCGGCCAATAGGTCCTGAAGGCCTCGCAATCCTCGTCCGGATAGCCCACGCCGGTGATGTAGTTGGTCAGGGCGTCCAGCCAGACGTACATGATGTGGTCCGGGTCGCCCGGAACCGGGATGCCCCAGTTGAAGGTGGTCCGCGAGATCGAGAGGTCGAGCAGCCCCTGGCGGATGAAGTTCTCGACCTCGTTGCGCCGGTAGTGCGGCAGGATGAAGTCCGGGTTGGCCGCGTAATGCGCCAGCAGCTTGTCGGCATAGGCCGAGAGCCGGAAGAAGTAGGTCGGCTCCTCGACCCACTCGACCGGCGCGCCGGAGGGCGCCAGCAGCTTGCTCTCGCCGTCCCCCCCATTGGCCTTGGCCAGTTCGTCCTCGCCGAAGAAGGCCTCGTCGCGCACCGAGTACCAGCCGGCGTACTTGCCGAGGTAGATGTCCCCGGCCGCCTCCAGCTTCTGCCAGATCGCCTGGCTCGAGGTGACGTGCCGGGCCTCGGTGGTCCGGATGAAGTCGTCGTTCGAGATGCCGAGGTAGCCGGTCATGGCGCGGAACAGCCCGGCGATCTCGTCGCAGAAGGCCTCCGGCTCCTTGCCCGCGGCGCCGGCGAACTGCTCGACCTTCTGGCCGTGCTCGTCGGTCCCGGTCAGGAAGCGGACGTCGTAGCCGTCCAGCCGCTTGAAGCGCGCCATGACATCCGTCGCGATGGCCTCGTAGGCATGCCCCAGGTGAGGCGCGCCGTTGACGTAGGAAATCGCGGTCGTGATGTAGTACGGCGTCTTGTCCGCGACGGACATGGACAACTCCTCGGTGACGGTCCGGGCCTTCGGGATCAGGCCGAAAGGGCCTCGAGTTCTTGGAAGGCGGCCATGAAGACCTGCCGGCGGTCGAGGTTGACCGCCTCGGCGCGGCCGAACAGGCGGTGCAACTTCTCCCACAGGCTCGCGGCCTGCGCAAGATTGCCCTGGGCCAGCAGGCGGCTCATGAGGGCGCCCTCCCCGGCCACGATCTCCTCGGGCGGGGCGTTCAAGGCAGCCGCGCGGGCCAGGCGCGCCAGCCACCAGAGCAGCAGGTCGCTCGCGGTGCGGAAGGCGGCGCCGGAGCGGTCGCGGCCCAGGCGCTCGGCCAGGGCGTGCAGCTTGGCGAAGTCGATCCCCGGCAGGCCGGACAGCAGCGTGACCAGTTCGGCGTAGAGGCCGAGGCCGCCCTCGGAGGCCAGGTCGAGGGCGCGGCCGACGCTGCCCTCGGCAAGGTGGGCCAGGCCGGCGGCCTCCTGGGCCGACAGTTCCGGCGCGTAGCGGGCCAGGAGCCGCGTCACCTCGTCCGTCGGCAGGGGCGGCAGGACCAGATGGCAGCAGCGCGAGCGGATGGTGGGCAACAGGCGCCCCGGCGCGTGAGCCAGCAGGAGCAGCAAGGTGTTCCGGGGCGGCTCCTCCAAGGCCTTCAGCAGGGCGTTGGCGGCGTTGCGGTTCAGGTCGTCGGCGGCGTCGACCAGAATCAGCCGCCAGCCGCCCAGGGCCGGCGTCAGGTGGACGAAACCCAGGGCCGAGCGGACCTTTTCGACGCTGATCGACTGCTGCGGCTTGCCGCTCTCGTCCTGGCCCCGATCAAGGACCCGGAGGTCGGGATGGCTGGCCGAGGCGATCAGCCGGAAGGCTGCGCTGTCCTCGGGCATCGCCAGGCCTTCGGCCGGGCCGGGCGGGTCCGCGCCGAAGAGCCCCTGCCCGCCCAGTGCTTGATCATCCAGTGCTTGACCATCCAGTCCGTGTCCGCCCGGTCCCTGTCCCAGCACGTAGCGGGCGAAGCGATAGGCCAGGGTCGCCTTGCCCACGCCGCGCGGCCCGCTGATCAGCCAGGCGTGGGGCAGCCGGCCGGAGCGGAAGGCCTCCAGCAGCCGCGCCTCGGCGGCGGCCTGTCCGATCAAGAGCGGGTTGGCCCGCGGCAGCGGCGGCCCGGCCTTGTCGACGTCCGCGTTCATGGCAAGTCGAGTCCCAGGCGCTCGGTGACGGCATCGCAGATCGCGCGATGCACCGCCTCGGGCTCGCCGCGGCCGTCGATCACCGCACAGCGATCCGGTTCCGCCCGGGCGATCGCCCGGAAGCCTTCGCGGACCCGCTGGTGGAAGGCGCT
>JAKSBE010000151.1 GCA_022361275.1 Kiloniellales bacterium | reverse complement strand
GGTCATGTCACAGCACCACCCACAAACGAATCATTATGTCATGCACGTGCTGAGCCATTGTACCAGCATCGCATCAGATACTGTGATGATCCAACGCGGCGGGATCAGAACCAACGAAATCTCCTCGACACCCCAAACATGGGCGACTCAAATACAACGTACTTCTAAGTTTTGATGTCCGCCGCAGCAAAATTCCACTGATTCTGATACGGCATCAGTGATACCATTGCCCAACACAGCTCGCAAATATGCGGGCTGGCTTCACCCCGGGTGCACCGCAATTCGCTGGCGCGAGGTTCCAAATCGCTACCGACCATCGAACCCCGGTTTTCCCCTCGTCCCCTCCAGATGCCTGCAACGTCTCTTACCACTGCACCCCACATCCAAGGCACGCCCGCATGATGGCACACAAGGCCTGTCACCAAAGGTCCCTTGTCTGTGCGCCGCGCACATAGAGTTCTCAAGGGCCGCTGCCCCAGCCGATTGATGGCCACGCATCCCGGTGAGGCAATGCCGGAAACTGCGTACAAGATGGACACCGCCAAATCGAAAGATGGCCACCGCCGCAGCGATGACACAGCAAGGGGGCCGTCCCCCGCGCATGCCCAGCCGCCGGGATTCGGCTTTCCCGGTTGGGCGCAGGGCGCGATCGAAAAACGCGCGTTTCGATGCGACTTGGAGATCCGAGCAGGGGTGATTCGCTTTATTTTTTCTGTCGTCGGCGAGTCGAACGGCAATTAACGCCCCCGGAAGAGGCCGTCGTGCCGAGGTGGATGCTGTCGGCCCCGCGCGGTTCGTTCTCAAGGGGGGGCATCAACGCCCTTTGGAGGCTGACGGGGTGAGGTTCCCGATCGGCTTGTCACCAGGAGCCGGGAGAAGACGTCCTTCGGTGCGTTTCTGAGACGGCGGAGGCCGGGGGGCACCAATGAGAAAATGGTGGGCCACAGGGAGACTGAGATCCCCAGAGACGGAGTCTCAGGAAAGGTGGACCCACCTGCGGCTGGGGTGCGTGCGTCTGGCTGGCTGCCATTATCCATCGGCCCTGTGCCCGTTGTGACTCCGCGTCGCTGGCTGAAGAAACCGCGCGGAGGGCGGCAGCGAAGGGGAGAAGCTGGGAAGGGTCGAGGGTCGAGGGTGCTTCCTTTGTGGGCTGTCCAGCGTTCATGTCGATGCAGGGGGACCGCATGATATTGTGCGCACAATCGGTGACTGCCGCTCAGATTCTCCGCTTCCCCATCACTGCCCTGGGCCGCACTACCCCGCGGCCGGTTTCCAGCCATTCAGTGGGTAACTCGGAGTTTAAATTTTCGCAACATCAAATAGTTTACAACCCAAACTTGGGGAAACCTCGACGGGGTGCCGAAAATTTCATGGTCTGCTCTTCCAAAATTGATCAGTGGTGGTCAAACGAGATCTGGGTGGCCAGCCTCCAGGAGAATTCATTCGGTTGAGAGGAAATTTAACAGAATGAAAAGGATCAAGTGCAGCCAGCAGTCGATGCGGTGTCTCGACCTGAAATTTCAGGATATGAAATGCCATTTTTGTGGTGGAAGCTGCAATACCATTTTGACACTAAGCGGCGCCATCGTGGTCATTGCAATGGCACAAAAGCACCTCCATATGGCACATCCATCCTGCTCCACCCTTGTC
>JAKSBE010000220.1 GCA_022361275.1 Kiloniellales bacterium | reverse complement strand
GGCGACGATCTTGTCGTCGGCCTCGGCCTCCTTGATCAGGGCCTCGGCGAAGACCGCGGTGTACTGCGGCGCCTTGGGCGTCGGCTTGGCCTGCTTGCCGGTGATGATGTCGAACTTGGCGACGCCGTGGTACTTGTCCGCAGCCTTCTCGGCCGGCGCGTAGCCCTTGCCCTTCTGGGTCACGGCGTGGATCAGGATCGGTCCGTCCTGCTCGGTGTCGCGGCAGTTCTTCAGGACCGGCAGCAGGTGGTCCAGGTTGTGGCCGTCGATGGGGCCGACGTAGAAGAAGCCCATCTCCTCGAACATGGTGCCGCCGGTCAGCATGCCGCGGGCGTACTCCTCGGCCCGCTTGGCGGCGGTCTCGAGGGGCTTCGGAAAGGCCTTGGCGAGATCCCGGGCGAGATGGCGCATGGAGCGATAGGGCTTGGAGGAGATCAGGCGTGACAGATAGGCGCTCATCGCCCCCACCGGCGGCGCGATCGACATGTCGTTGTCGTTGAGGATGACGATCAGCTTGCTGTGCATGGCGCCGGCGTTGTTCATCGCCTCGTAGGCCATGCCGGCGCTCATCGCGCCGTCGCCGATGACCGAGATGACGTGGTTGTCGCGGCCCTGCAGGTCGCGCCCGACCGCGTAGCCGAGACCCGCCGAGATCGAGGTCGAGCTGTGCGCCGCGCCGAAGGGGTCGTATTCGCTCTCCCGGCGCGAGGTGAAGCCGGAAAGGCCGCCGTCCTGCCGCAGGGTGCGGATCCGGTCGCGCCGGCCGGTCAGGATCTTGTGCGGATAGCACTGATGGCCGACATCGAAGATCAGCTTGTCGTCCGGGGTGTTGAAGACGTAGTGGACCGCGGTGGTCAGCTCGACCACGCCCAGGCCGGCGCCGAGATGGCCGCCGGTGACCGAGACCGCGTCGATCATCTCCGCGCGGAGCTCGTCGGCCAGTTGCCGGAGCTGGTTCTCCTTCAGCTTTCGGATATCCGAGGGATATTCGATGGTATCAAGCAACGGGGTCTTGCTGACGTTACCCACTTCACTCACCTCGTCTTGCTATCGCATCCGGGGGAACTCGGCTTTTCAGGATCGTCGGTTTACGACGAAGCGCGCCGTTGCGCAGAGAAGGTCTGCCTTTTCGCCGAAAATATCAAGCCGCGAGGCGGCGCGTGTCGCCAGGTCCGCCGCCTCCCGGCGGGCGCCCTCCATCCCCAGGAGGGCGACGAAGGTCGCCTTTCCAAGGGCCTCGTCCTGGCCGGTCGGCTTGCCCAGCACCTCGGGGGAACTCTCGGCGTCCAGAAGATCGTCGACGATCTGGAAGGCCAGACCCAGATCCTGGGCATAGGACCGGACCGCGGCCTGCTCTTCCCGATTCGCCCGTCCGAGGATCGCGCCGGCCTCGCAGGAAAAGCAGATCAAGGCACCGGTCTTGAGCGCCTGAAGACGCTTGATGCCGTCCAGATCCAGATCGGCGCGGTCCGGCGACATGTCGATCATCTGACCGCCGACCATGCCCGCGGCGCCGGAGGCTGCCGCCAGGCCCGAGACCAGGGCCACCCGCACCGCCGGGTCGGGATGGGTCGCCGGATCGCTCAGAACCGCGAAAGCTTCGGTGAGCAGGCCGTCGCCGGCGAGGATCGCCACGGCCTCGTCGAAGGCCTTGTGCGCCGTCGGGCGACCGCGGCGCAGGTCGCTGTCGTCCATGGCCGGCAGATCGTCGTGGACCAGGCTGTAGCAGTGGATCATCTCGATCGCCGCGGCGGCGTTCAGGGCCTGCTGCTCCGGAACGTCGAAGAGCCTGGCGTTGGCGATCGTCAGAAACGGCCGGAGGCGCTTGCCGCCGTTGAGGGAGGCATAGCGCATGGCCTCGACGACCCTTCCCTCGGGGCCGGAAACGACGGGCAGCAGTTGGTCGAGGCGCAGCGAAACCGCTTCTGCGGCGCGGGCCAGTTCGATCTTCAGGCGGTCATTCGTAGCAGTGTCATTCGACGTCGAAATCTTCTGTGCTGATGCTGCCGTTCGAACCATGACTTATCTTTTCAATCTTCTGCTTCGCTTCGCTGAGCTTGGCTTCGCAATGCATCTTCAGCGCCGCCCCGCGCTCGTATGACTGGATAGCAGCTTCCAACCGGCCTTCGCCCTTCTCCAGGCTCTCGACAATCTCCTTGAGCTCGGCCAGGGCGTCTTCAAAGCTCAATTCCGCTATGTCTGCGGGAATCTTATCGGCCACGTTCCTCGATCCATTGTAAAGTCGGCGAGTTTAGGCAGCGGCAGGCCGCCGAACAAGCTGTCAAGCCCCTATCCGTGCAAAAGAGCGCGGACGTGTGCTGCTGCGGACACAGCGAGCGAGTCGAGATCGTAGCCGCCCTCGAGGGTCGAGACGACCCGGCCGCCACAGGCCGAGTCGGCGACTCGAACGATTTCCGTCGTCGCCCAGCCGAAATCCTCCTCGTGGAACCTCAAGGCGGCCAGCGGATCATCCTCATGAGCGTCGAAACCGGCGGAAATCAGGACCAGATCCGGCTGGAACTTGGCCAGGCGCGGCAGCAGCGTCTGGCTCATCGCGGCGCGGAACTCGACCGTTCCGGCCATGGGGCGCAAGGGCAGGTTCAATATGTTGTTGGCGCTGCCGGTCTCGGTCGGGCTGCCGGTGCCGGGGTAGAGCGGCATCTGGTGGGTCGAGGCGAAGAGCAGGTCCGGATCGCTCCAGAACATGGCCTGGGTGCCGTTGCCGTGATGGACGTCGAAGTCCACCACCGCGATCCGATTCGCGCGGTGCACCTCGCGCGCCTGAAGGGCCCCGACGGCGACGCTGTTGAAGAGGCAGAAGCCCATGGCCTGCTCGGGCTCGGCGTGGTGTCCGGGCGGCCGGACCGCGCAGAAGGCGTTGCGGGCCTCGCCGGCCATGACCGCGTCGACGGCGGCGCAGACCGCCCCGGCCGCGCGCAGAGCCGCCTCCCCGGAGCCGGCCGAGACGATGGTGTCCGCGTCCAGGCCGCGCTGGCCCTGTTCCGGGATCGCGGCTATGACTTGGTCGTAGTAGGCCTCGCTGTGGACCCTGACGATCTGCTCGCGGCTGGCCAGCGGCGCCTCGCGCCGCTCCAGCGGGTCGAATTCGGCCTCCTCCAGGGCCGCCAGAACCGCCTTGAGGCGGGCCGGGCGTTCCGGGTGGACCCGCCCGGGGTCATGGTCGAAGCAGGCCGGATGACTGTAGAGCACGGTAACCAAAGCGATGGGCCCCGGAATGGATCTTCGGCAGTATTAGACCCTGGCCCTGGCCATTGCTATAACTTTCGGAGCAGGCGGCGCAAGGCCAGGCGGGGCGCCGCCCCCGACAGGACGCCGAATTGACAGGCTCCGGACGGCTCGCCACATGTCACACGCAAACCCCATCGCTCGTCACTTGGCCGAGCCCGGGATGGAGGACGACCTGAGACAAAGACCCGAGGTCCGGCGGAACTGGCGGGTTGCGGCTGCCGGCGTGATCGCGCTGCTGCTGCCGATCCTGGCACCGGCGACGGCCCAGGAGCAGGCTCAGCGGGTCCGCGTCGACAGCGTGCAGGAGCAGCCGATGACCCAGACGGTCGAGGTCATCGGGCGCCTGGTGCCGCGCCGGGCCGGGTCGGTGGCAGCGCGTATCGATGCTGCGGTCGACCGGGTCCTCGTGGAGGTCGGCGACCGGGTCGAGCAAGGCCAGGTCATCGCCGTCCTGGAGCCGGAATCCCTGAAGGCACGGCGCGACCAGGCCGCCGGCCGCCTGGCCGTGGCCTTCGCCCAGCACAAGACCAAGGAAGCCGAGCTCGTGCTCGCCCGCCAGGAGCTGAAGCGGCTGGAGGGCCTGAAGACCTCCGCGGCCTTCAGCCAGGCCCGCTACGACGACGCCAGGCAGGCCGTGGCCATCGCGGCGGCCGAGGTCGCCGAGGCCGAGAGCGCCGGCGTGACCGCCCGGGCCGACCTGGAACTGGCCGAGATCAACCTGAGGCACGCGGAGATCCGCGCGCCCTTCGGCGGCGTCATCACCGAGCGCATGATCGAGGCCGGGGCCTACGTCCAGGTCGGCGACGAAGCGGTCCGGATCGTCGGCGACGAAGAGCTCGAGCTCGAGGCCGACGTGCCCTTCCAGAGGCTGTCCGGCCTGGTTCCAGGTGTCGAGATGGACGTCGAGCTCGACGACGGCACGCGGCACAAGGCCCGGGTCCGGGCCATCGTGCCCGACGAGAACCCCCTCACCCGGACCCGCGCGGTCCGCTTCATCCCCGCCTTCGGCGAGACCCAGAAACCGCTCGCCGCCAACCAGAGCGTCACGCTGCTGATTCCGATTGGCCAGCCCCGCAACGTCCTGACCGTGCACAAGGACGCAATCACCAAGCGCGGCCCCGCCAGCCTGGTCCACGTGGTCAGCAACGGCTCGGTCAGCATCCGGCCGGTCACCCTGGGCGTGCCCGTCGGCAGCCGCTTCGAGATCGTGCGCGGCCTGAGCCAGGGCGACGTCGTGGTGGTCCGCGGCAACGAGCGCCTCAGGGACGGCCAGAAGGTTCTCGTCGACCGGGGCTCCTAGGCGGCCGCGATGGACCTGATCCGCATCTCCATCTACCGGCCGATCGCGGTGATCTCTGCGGTCCTGATGACGGTGATGTTCGGGATGGTCGCGCTGGAGCAGATCCCGATCCAGCTCGCCCCGGACGTGAACCGGCCGGTGATCACGGTGACCACGACCTGGGCGGGCGCCGCGCCGGCGGAGATCGAGCGCGAGATCGTCAACCGCCAGGAAGAAGAGCTTGCGGGCCTGGAGAATCTCGTGTCCATGATCTCGAGGGCGGAACAGGGGCGCAGCCGGATCACGCTCGAGTTCGCGGTCGGCGCCAACATGGACCGCGCCCTGCTGCTGGTCTCCAACCGGCTGGACCGGGTCGGCGACTACCCGGACGAGGCCAACGAGCCGATCCTGGACACCGCCGGGAGCGAAGACAACGCGATCGCCTGGTTCATCGTCCAGCGCGCGCCCGGCAACGAACGGCCGATGCACGAATTCGGCGATTTCATCGAGGACGTGATCAAGGACCGGGTCGAGCGGGTGCCCGGGGTCAGCCGGGTCAACGTCTTCGGCGGCAGCGAGCGCGAGATCCAGATCACCGTTCTGCCGGAGCTCCTGGCACGCTACCGGCTCACCGTAACCGACGTGATCCAGGCGCTGCGCAGCGCGAACACTTCGATCTCCGCCGGCGACGTCGACGAGGGCAAGCGGCGCTACGTGATCCGGGTCGAGGGCGAGCTGAACGCGGTCGAGACCATCCGGGACGTGGTCGTCCGCTCGGACGACGCCAGGGTCGAGGGCGCGCGGGCCGGCGGCCGCCTGGCGCGGGTCACGGTCGGCGACATCGCCGAGGTGGGCTTCGGCTATCGGGAGCCGACGTCGAACATCCGCTTCCTCGGCGAGCCGGCCATCGCCTTCAACGCCCTGCGCGAGACCGGCGCCAACGTCATCGAGATCATGGACGGGATCGCCGTGGCGGTCGAGGAGCTCAGCGCCCGGGCGGTCCCCGACGCCGGCCTGACCCTCAAGCAGGTCTACAAGGAAACCGTCTACATCAACTCCGCCATCGAGCTGGTGCGCCAGAACATCTGGATCGGCGGCACCCTGGCCGCGGTCGTGCTGCTGTTGTTCCTGCGCTCCTTCCGCGCCACCCTGGTGATCTCGATCGCGATCCCGGTCTCGGTGATCGGCGCCTTCGTCGCCATGGCCGCCCTCGGCCGCTCGATCAACGTGATTTCCCTGGCCGGCCTGGCCTTCGCCGTCGGCATGGTGGTCGATGCGGCGATCGTCGTTCTGGAGAACATCTACCGCCTGCGCGAGCGCGGCCTGCCGATCGCCGAGGCCGCCTATCAGGGCGCCAAGCAGGTCTGGGGCGCGGTCCTGGTCTCGGCCCTGACCACGGTCATGGTCTTCATCCCGATCCTGGTCATGCAGCTCGAGGTCGGCCAGCTCTTCCGCGACATCGCGGTCGCGATCTCGGTCGCGGTGATACTCTCCCTGGTGGTGTCGATCACCGTCATTCCGGCGCTCTCGCGCTACCTCCTGGGCGGGCGCCGGGACGAAACCAGGGTCGTCAAGCGCCTGCATCTACCGGGCCTCGACGGCCTCGCCAGCGCCTTCGTCGCGCTGATCATGGGCGTCTCGCGGCGAGTCGTCCGCAACCGCCTGCTCTGCCTGCTGGTCGTCGCCAGCGTGTCCAGCGTCGCCATCACCGGCGCCTGGCGGTTCCTGCCCAAGCTGGAGTACCTGCCGGAGGGCAACCGCAACCTGGTGTTCGGCGTCATGATCCCGCCGCCGGGCTACAACCTGGACACCATGACGGAGATCGCCGAGGGCATCGAAGCGGAGACCCGGCCGCTCTGGGCCGACGTCTCGGGACCGGAAAGCGCGCCCGGCGAGCCGCCCAAGATGAACCGCTTCTTCTTCGTCGCGAGCCGGGCCAGCACCTTCCTCGGGGCGGTCGCCGTCGAGGAGCAGCGCGCCGGCGAGCTGGTCCCGGTCCTGGAAGACCCGGTCTTCCGGGAACCCGGCACCTTCGGCCTCATCAGCCAGCCCTCGATCTTCGGCCGCGGCATCGGCAGCGGCCGCCGCATCGACCTGGACATCTCCGGTCCGCAGCTCGAACAGATCCTGCAGGTCGCCGGCCGCGCCGTCGGCAAGCTGGTCCAGGCCCTGCCCCTGGAAGAGGGCAACCAGCTCAGGCCGAAGCCCGGGCTGGAGCTGGGCGCGCCCGAAGTGCGGGTGGTACCGGACCGGATCCGCCTGGCCGACAACGGCGTCACCGCGCGGGAACTGGCCGACACCATCGACACCTTCAACGACGGCCTGAGGGTCGCCGAGGTGACCTACGGCAACGACCGCTTCGACCTCATGATCAAGGGCCCCGACGAGCACGTCACCGAGACCCAGGGCATCGGCGACCTGCCGGTCGTCACCCCCGCGGGCCAGATCATCCCGGTGCGCTCGCTTTCCCAGGTGCTGTTCACCGCGGGGCCGACCGAGATCCGCCACGTCGAGCGCTTCCGCACCGTGACCCTGGAGATCCGCCCGGCACCGGGCATGGCCCTGGAATCGGCGCTGGAGATCCTCGAAGAGAGGGTCATCGCACCGCTGAAGGCCGAGGGCGTACCGCCCAGCATCAGAATCGAGCTCTCCGGCACTGCCGACAAGCTGGCCCAGACCTGGGACGCCATGGTCATACAACTGCTGCTGGCCCTGGCCATCGTCTACCTGGTCATGGCGGTGCTCTTCGAGAGCTTCGTCTATCCACTGATCATCCTGCTGTCGGTGCCGCTGGCCGCCGCCGGCGGGGTCGCCGGACTGGCCCTGCTCAACATCCAGCACTTCCAGCCGCTGGACATGCTGACCCTCCTCGGCTTCGTCATCCTGATCGGGATCGTGGTCAACAACGCCATCCTGCTGGTGCACCAGACGCTGTTTCACATCCGGCAGGGCGGCATGACGCCGCAGGACGGCATCCTGGAGGCGACCCGTGACCGCATCCGGCCGATCTTCATGTCGACCCTGACCTCGGTCTTCGGCATGCTGCCCCTGGTCCTCTTCCCGGGTGCCGGCTCCGAGCTCTATCGCGGTCTCGGCTCCGTGGTGGTCGGCGGCCTGGCGCTCTCCGCCCTGCTGACGCTTCTGATCGTGCCGCCGATGCTGTCCTTGCTGGTCGGCGTCCTCGAGACCCGGCGGGTCCGGGGCGAGGGCGAGCTGGCCAAAGAAAGCCCACAGCAGCCGGCGCCCGGCGAGTGAGCGGGCCCTTCGTCCTTCTCCGATCCGCCCTGATCCGCTAAGACAAAACGTCTCGTCAGCGATGACGGAGGGGTGAGATGCACCAGGACCAGCGCGGCCACGCCATGACCACCGAGAGCCCGGCCGCCGCGGCGGCTCTCGACACCGCGATCTACAATTTCCTGCACTGGAAGTCGGCCCTCATGCCCGAGATCAAGGCCGCCCTGGAGGCCGATCCCGGCTTCGGCCTGGCCCAGGCGGTCAACGGCCTGGTCCTGCATGCCGCGCGCAACGTCGCCTACCGCCCCATGGTCGGCGAGTCCCTGGCCGCCGCTCGGGCCGCCGCTCGGGCCGCCGGGGCAGGCATGACGGCGCGCGAGCAGCTCTACGTCGCGGCCCTGGACGCCGCCTACCGCGGCGAGATCGCAGAATCGGTAAGCTGCTACGAGACCATCCTGGCGACCGATCCGACCGACCTCTTCGCCCAGCGCCTGGCCCAGATGGAGCTCTTCTGGATCGGGGAGATGGCCTGGTCGGCGGACATCTCCGAACGGGTCGAGGAGGCCTGGACCCCCGAGGTGCCGGGCTACGGCGACTACCTTTCCTGCCGCGCCTTCGACCTGGAGGAGATCCACGACTACGCGGCGGCCGAGCGCCTGGGCCGCCGGGCGGTCGAGCTCGACCCCACCGACGTCTGGGGCACCCACGCCGTCGCCCACGTGATGATCATGCAGGGCCGCCACGAGGAGGGCATCGCCTGGCTGGACGGCCTGAAGGACAACTGGGCCGAGGCCAACCAGATGTGCCTGCACCTCTGGTGGCACCGCTGCCTCTTCCACCTGGAGCGCGGCGAACACGACGCCGTGCTGGAGATCCACGACGCCTGGGTGCGCAACCGCGAACACCCCCTGCTGCAGGCCCTGCCCGACCTCTACATCGACCTTCAGAACGGCGCGTCGCTGCTGCTGCGCCTGGAGCTGCGCGGCGTCGAGGTCGGCGACCGCTGGGACGAGTTGGCGGAACTGACCCTGGGCCGGCTCGACGACCATACCAGCCCCTTCACCAGCGCCCACTACGCGATCATCCTCGCCGCCACCGGCCGCTTCGCCGAGGCCGAGGCTTTGCTCGGGTCCATGCGCGGTTTCGCCGCCGGGGACGAAGGCACCCTCGGGCCACGCTACCGGGCGGCGGTGATCCCGGCGGCCGAAGCCGCCCTCGCCCACCGCAAGGGCAAGCACCAGCGGGTCGTGGACCTGCTCCTGCCGAGCCGGCGGCTGCTCTGGCAGATGGGCGGCAGCGACGCCCAGCGGGACCTCTTCTTCCTGATCCTGGCCGACTCCCTGAAGACGCTCGGCCGCAAGGACCTCCTGGGCATCGTCCTCGCCGACATCGCAGCGGCCGGCTTCACCGACCCGGCCGGCCGGGTCGGCTACGGGGACGCCGACGGGGACGCCGACGGGGACGCGGCCTGAGCCCAGGGGGGTCGAGGACGGGATGCGAATCAGACCTTACCGCCCGGACGACCTCCCGCGGCTGATGCGGCTGTTTCGGGAGACGGTGCACATGGTCGGCGCCGGTCACTATACGCCGGAGGAGCTTGCGGCCTGGGCGCCGGAGGACCTCGATCTCGACCGATGGAAAGACCGGCTGGCGCGCAACAGGGCCCTCATCGCCGAGGACGACGGTGAGATCTCGGGCTTCGCCGAGCTCAGCCCGGAGGGCGTGGTCGACATGCTCTTCGTCCACAAGGACCGCCAGGGCCGCGGCATCGCCAGCGCGCTGCTCGCCGAACTGGAGGCCGAGGCCGGCAAGGCCGGCTTCGATCTCCTGACGACGCAGGCCAGCCGCATCGCCAAGCCCTTCTTCCTGAGCCGCGGCTTCGCCCTGCTGGCCGCGCAGAGAGTGGAGTGCCGCGGCCTGCGGATCGAGAACTTCCGGATGGAGAAGCGCCTGGCGCCCTAACCCGAAAGAGCTATGAGCGGCCGCCGTGACGTCGCCTTTGCCAAGAGGCAGGCCGCAGACACGCACGTTTGCTGGCAGGGCCCGCGTCCGCGTCCTCGGCTGCGGAATCAAGTCGCTGAACGAGGACTCCAGCGCCGTACCCAGACCGAGCACGGCCCGCGCGCCCGACGGCACCAGTCTGAGCGGCGAACTGCGCGCCTGAGCCCCTGTCCCCCGGCCCCAGAGCAGCCCGATTTCGTTTGAGCGCGGGCTGCTCTAGTGTCCCTTTGATTCTGAAATTCGCGAGAGCGAATTGCAGAATCAAAGGGACACTAACACGTTGAATCTCGTGTGATTCAGCTCCCAAATCTCGGCACATGAAATGTGCCGAACTTTGAAACCATCACACCCCGGGACTAAACAACTAGCCGGCCTTCCGAATCCTGAAGACGTAGACGCCTTCGTCCTCGCGGCTTTCCAGGAGCTCGTCGCCGGTGGTGTCGCAGAAGGCCTTGAAGTCCTGGACCGAGCTGGGGTCGGTGGCGTGGATCTCGAGGACTTCGCCGGCGGCCAGAGGCTTCATGGCCCGGCGGGCGCGCAGCACCGGTATCGGGCATTTCAATCCCTTGGTGTCTAGGAAGGTTTCGCTCATCTCGGGGTCGCTCGCTCCGAATTCCGGCCGCCGCGATCCTAGATCAGCGCGAGGCCGGCGGCCAAGGCCCAAGGCGCTTCGCGGCGAGGAGGTTTGGCCTCCGGACCGGAACCTGCGATAAGCTCGATCAAGAGGTCACCAGAGCCCGGAAGGTCCCGCCATGGAATTCGAGACGATCCTCTACGAGGCGCAGGACGGCGTCGCCCGCATCACCCTCAACGATCCCGAGCGCCTCAACCCCATCACCCGGCCCATGCTGCGGGAGATCCGGATTGCGCTCGGCCAGATCGAAGAGGACGAGACGGTTCGAGGCCTGGTCCTGACCGGCGCCGGACGGGGCTTTTGCTCCGGCCAGGACCTCACCGAGGCCGTGATCCAGACCGGAAACCCGGCCGAGACCGTCGCCCAGTCCCTGGACGAGTTCTACCATCCCATGATCGACGCCCTGCGCGCCCTGCGGGTGCCGACGATCGCGGCGGTCAACGGTATCGCGGCCGGCGCGGGCGCCAACATCGCCCTGCATTGCGACCTGGTGATCGCGGCTCAGTCGGCCAGCTTCGTCGAGGCCTTCACCCGCATCGGCCTGGTCCCCGACTGCGGCGGCACCTGGCTGCTGCCCCGGCTGGTCGGCGAGGCACGGGCGCGCGCCCTGATGCTGCTGGCCGAACCGCTGTCGGCCGAGGAGGCGGTGGCCTGGGGCCTGATCTACCGTGCGGCGCCGGACGAGAGCTTCGCCGAGGAGGTCCGGACCCTGGCCGCCCGCCTGGCCAAGGGCCCGACCCGAGCCTACACGATGATCCGGGAGGCTCTGGAATCGGGGGCCAGCCACGGCCTTTCCGCGCAGCTCGACGTCGAGCGCGAACTGCAGGCCGCGGCGGCCGGCAGCGCCGATTTCCGCGAGGGCGTCGCCGCCTTCCGCGAGAAGCGCACCCCCAGATTCGGCGGCTCCTGACCGCGCCAGGCCGCTAGAGGCTCCAGTAGGACAGGCCTTCCGGGATCTCCGCCGGGTCCAGGGCGCTCTTGACGTCGAAGACGATGCCGTCGGGCTTGAGCGGTGCCAGCAGTTCGGCGAGGGGACGCTCGAGATAGGCGCGATGCGGCACGGCCAGGACCAGGGCGTCGAGCCCGGACAGCGCCGCCGCCGCGACGCACTCGATCCCATAGGCCCGCCGGGCGAGCTCCGGCGCCGCCAGGGGATCGTGCACCGCCGCCGCGACGCCGAAGCTCGCCAGCTCCGTGACGATGTCCGGGACCTTGCTGTTGCGCAGGTCCGGCACGTCCGGCTTGAAGGTCAGCCCCAGGATCGCGATCCGCATGGCGCTCAACGAGCCGTCGCGCTTCGCCAGCCGCCGCAGCAGCTCCCGGGCGACGAAGCTGCCCATGCCGTCGTTGATGCGCCGACCCGCCAGGATCACCTCCGGGTGGTAGCCGACGGCCTCGGCCTTGGCGGTGAGATAGTAGGGGTCGACGCCGATGCAGTGGCCGCCGACCAGGCCGGGCGTGAAGGGCAGGAAGTTCCACTTGGTGCCGGCCGCCGCGAGCACGTCGCGGGTCGGAATCCCGAGGCGGTGGAAGATGATCGCCAGCTCGTTCATCAAGGCGATGTTGAGATCGCGCTGGGTGTTCTCGATCACCTTGGCGGCCTCGGCCACCTTGATCGAGGGCGCCCGGTGAATCCCGGCGTCGACCACCTCGCCGTAGAGCGCCGCGACCCGCTCCAGGGTCGCCGCGTCCTGGCCCGAGACCACCTTGGTGATCGTCTCGAGCCGCCGTTCCCGGTCGCCGGGGTTGATCCGCTCGGGCGAGTAGCCCAGCGTGAAGTCGCGGCCCGCGCGCAAGCCGGAGGCGGCCTCCAGGCGCGGCCCGCAGACCTCCTCGGTCACCCCCGGATAGACCGTCGATTCGATCACGATCAGGCTGCCGGGCGAAAGAGCCGGTCCGATGTCGTCGCAGGCCCGCAGCAGGGCGCCGAGGTCCGGCCGCCGGTCGCCGTCGACCGGGGTCGGCACCGCGATGATGAAGACCGCCGCGCCCTCCAGCGCCGCCGGATCGCTGGCGACCGTGAGGGCCTTGAGCGCTTCGAGGTCGGCGGCGGCGATCTCCCCCGTCCAGTCCTCACACCGGGCCAAGGCCGCGACCCGCGCGGCGTCGATGTCGTAGCCGACGACCGGGAAACGGCGGGCGAAGGCGACGGCGACCGGGAGGCCGACGTAGCCCAGGCCGATCACGGCGATACGCTCGGCCGCGCGGGGCGCTTTGCTGGACATGGAGGTATCCTTCCTTCGGAACGCCCTTCTTCTGCCCAAGCCGGCCAGCAGGGGTCAAGCGGGGAGGCCCGCGGCCGCGCTTGAGCGTCCCGGCGGCCAGGCGCCATACTCGGCCCGGAAAGGGACCTGCCATGCGCCGCTGGGACTGCCTGCTCCTGCTCTTGACCCTCTCCGGTACCCCGGTCCTGGCCGGCGAGCCGGCGCCGGAAGCGGAGGCCGTCACGGGCCGGCCGGAGGTGCTGGCGGGCGACCTGATCGAGGTCGAGGGCCTGCGCTTCCGGCTCTATGCCATCGACGCCCCCGAGCCGGGCCAGCGCTGCCTGCTCAGCCTGCTCAGGAAGCTCTACGACTGTGGCGAGGTCGCGCGCAGCGCCCTGCTCGACCTGACCGCGGGCACGCCGGTGACCTGTGCGCCGCTGCCGGACCTGGGCCTGGAGGTGGCCCGCTGCCAGGCCGCCGGCTACGACCTTTCGGAAGGCATGGTCTACACCGGCTGGGCCCCGGCCGACCGCGGGGTGTCGGAGCGCTACCTTCCCTTCGAGCGCCAGGCCAAGGCGAGGAACCACGGCCTTTGGCGCGGCCGCTTCGTCGCCCCCTGGGACTGGCGGCGCGGCAGGCGACTGCCGGAGGAAACGCCTTGACCGGGGTCGATCGGGACCCGGGCCCGGCCAAGCCGCCCGGCGGCCCCCGAACGGGGCCCTTCGACTTCCGTGCGACAGCGGAGCAACTGGCAAAGGTGATCCGGCGCCTGGGCGAGGAGGACGCGGCCTCTCTGCCGCTGCTCGACGCGGCCGGCGGCGGCGCGCTCCGCGCCGCGGCCGAGAACCTGGCCTTCCGTCCCGGGCAGGCGGTGGTCGGCAGCGGCGAAGCGGCGGTGCGCCAGGACTTCGACGTCGCGCTGGCCTTCCCGCCCGACGGCGTCTTCCGGGCCCTCGCGGCGGCGCTCGGGGAGCGCCTCCGCGCCGCCCTGTCCCTGGCCCCCTGCCTCGACGACCCTGCAGGCTTCCGTCTGAACGACCTGATCGTCCAGCGCTATCGCCGGGGCTCCTTCGGCATCACGCCGCACCGCGACCACGTCGGCTACCGCGGCCTGGTCGCCATCGTCACCCTGCGTGGCGCGGCGCGCTTCTTCGTCTGCGCCGACCGCCAGGGCAACGGCGCCCGCGAGGTTCCGGCCCCACCCGGCCACCTGCTGTTGATGCGCGCGCCGGGCTACCTCTCGGACCGGCCCCGCCCCTTCCACTTCCTCGGCGAGGTCACGAAGGAGCGGCTCAGCCTGGGCCTGCGCTACGATTCGCGGCGCGAGGCCCCCGGCCCGTCGGGCAGCGGCGCCGCGCGGTAAGGCAGGCGGGCCCGGCTTTCCAGGTCGCCCAGAATCGCCTGGGTATTGCGGGCATAGCTCTCGCTGGCATCGAAGATCGGCTGGAAGTCCCAGGGCAGATGCGCGCCGATCAGCTGCGCCTGCTGGACGAAACGGCGCCGGCGCTGGTTGGCGATCACCTCGGCCCGCAGGGCCTCGAGGTCCCAGCGCCGGGCGGCCTCCTTCGCCAGGGCGCCCTCGGCCTCGGCGAGGGCCGCGTCTCCCGCAAGGTTGCGCAGCTCCTGCGGATCCTCGGCGAGGTCGAAGAGCTGGGGCGGGCTCTCGCTGCCGACGACGTACTTGTGGCGGCCCCGCCGGATCATCATCAGCGGCCCGGCCGCGGCCTCGCCCAGGTACTCGCCGTGGACCGCCTCCGGCCCGCCCTCGCCGCCTTCGAGCAGCGGCAGCAGGCTGCTGCCGGGCAGGTCTTCGGGCAGTTCGAGCCCGGCCAGGCCGCCGAGGTCCTGCAAGGTCGGGAAGAGATCGAGGAGAGAGACCGGCCGATCGACCCGCCGCGGGGCGAAACGCTCCGGCGCCGCGACGATCAGGGGAACCCGCGCCGCCCATTCGTAGAAGCACATCTTGTACCAAAGCCCGCGCTCGCCGAGCATGTCGCCGTGGTCGGCTGTGAAGACCACGATGCTGTCCTCGGCCAGGCCCGCGGCCTCCAGGGTCTCCAGCAGGCGGCCCAACCTGGCGTCGACATAGGAGATCGCCCCGTAGTAGGCCCGCCGTGCCTTGAGGATCCGCTCCTCGGTCAAGGCGTAGTCCGCCATGCCGAGCGCCTCGTAGAGACGACGGCTGTGCGGGTCCATGTCCGCTGGCGCCAGGGCCGGAACCGACGGCAGGTCGATCTCCTCCGGCCGATAGAGGTCCCAGTAGTCCTGGCCGATGGTGTAGGGGTCGTGGGGATGGGTGAAGGAGACCAGCAGGAAGAAGGGCCGATCGTCGTCGTCGCGGGCCAGGTCGAAGACCTTGCGCTCGGCCTGGTAGGCGACCTCCTCGTCGAAATCGATCTGCTGGCTGCGCCGGCAGGCCTCCGCCTCCACGACGCTCAGCATGGTGTGGTAGAAATCCTGGCGCCGCCCGGGCCGCTCCCAGTCGGCGGTCCAGCCGAAGTCGGCGGGATATATGTCGGTGGTCAAACGCTCCTCGAAGCCGTGCAGCTGGTCCGGCCCGACGAAGTGCATCTTGCCCGACAGGATGGTGCGGTAGCCGCCGAGCCTGAGCATGTGGGCGAAGGTGGGGACGGTCGCGGGAAACTCGGCGGCATTGTCGTAGGCGCCGATGTCCGAGGGCAGCCGCCCCGAGAGCATCGAGAAGCGCGAGGGCGCGCAGAGCGGGCTGTTGCAATAGGCGGCGTCGAAGATCACGCCGCGCTCCGCCAGGCCCTGGATGTGCGGCGCCTTGACGATCTTGTGGCCATAGGCCGGCAGGGCCGGTGCGGCGAGTTGGTCGGCCATGATGAAGACGATGTTCGCTTGACGGCTCATGATGCGCTCCTTCGGCCCGCATCCTGCGGCAGTTTCGCCGCCGCGCGTCCGCCCGCGAGCGACACCGCCTGTCCGCTGAGGGACCAAGCGGCTTGACAGCGGCCACGGTTCCGGCGACAGGGACGCCGCAATGCGCACGGATGACTTCGATTTCGACCTTCCCAAGGCGCTGATCGCCCAGCGTCCCGCCGAGCCGCGGGAGGCCGCGCGGCTGCTGGTGGTTCGGGACGGCCTGACCGACAGCCGGATCGCCGAGCTGCCCGGCTTTCTCGAGCCCGGCGATCTTCTGGTGGTCAACGACACCAAGGTGATCCCGGCGCGCCTGACCGGCCGCCGCGGCCAGGCGCGGGTCGAGGTGACCCTGCACAAGCGGGAGGGTCCGGACCGCTGGCGGGCCTTCACGCGGCCGGCCAAGCGGCTGCACGCCGGCGACCGCATCGACTTCGCGCCGGAGCGGGCCGAGGCCTTCGTCGCCGAGGTCGCGGCCAAGGGCGAAGACGGCGAGGTCACCCTGGCCTTCGACCGCGCCGGCCCCGAACTGATGGCCGCCCTCGCCCGCCACGGCGCGGCACCCCTGCCGCCCTACATCCGGCGCGAGGAGGGCCCGGATGACCGGGACCGCGAGAACTATCAGACGGTCTTCGCGGCCCGGGAGGGCGCGGTCGCGGCGCCGACGGCCGGCCTGCACTTCACCCCGCCCCTGCTGGCCGCCTTGGAGGCGCGCGGCCTGCGTCGCGTCGCCATCACCCTGCACGTCGGCGCCGGCACCTTCCTGCCGGTCAAGGTCGAGGACCCCCGCGATCACCACATGCACAGCGAGGTCGCCGAGGTCACCCCGGCGGCCGCCGAAGCCATCAACGCCGCCAAGGCCGCGGGCGGCCGCATCGTCGCGGTCGGCACCACGGCGCTGCGTGTCCTGGAAGCCGCGGCCGCGGCAGACGGCCGCATCCCGGCCTTTTCAGGCGAGACGGATCTCTTCATCCTGCCCGGCTACCGCTTCAAGGCCGTGGACCTGCTCTTGACCAACTTTCACCTGCCCCGCTCGACCCTCTTCATGCTGGTCGGCGCCTTTGCCGGACTCGCGCGCATGAAGCGGGCCTACGCACACGCCGTGGACGAGCGCTACCGCTTCTTCTCCTACGGCGACGCCTGCCTGCTGAGCCGGCAAGAGGACGCATGACCCTGCCGGCCTTCGGCTTCTCGGTCCAGGCCCGCGACGGCGCAGCCCGCCACGGCCGCCTGACCTGCGCTCACGGCACGGTCGAGACGCCGGCCTTCATGCCGGTCGGCACCGCGGGCACGGTCAAGGGCCTGCGCTCCGGAGAGATCGCGGCGAGCGGCACCGAGATCGTACTGGCCAACACCTATCACCTGATGCTGCGGCCCGGCGCCGAGCGCATCGCCCGTCTCGGCGGGCTGCACGCCTTCATGAACTGGCCGCGGCCGATCCTGACCGATTCCGGCGGTTTCCAGGTCATGTCGCTGGCCGAGCTGCGGAAGATCACCGAGCGGGGCGTGACCTTCCGCTCCCACGTCGACGGCCGGCCCCACGCGCTGACGCCGGAGCGGGCGGTGGAGATCCAGGACCTGCTGGGCGTCGACATCTCCATGGTCCTGGACGAATGCACGCCCTTTCCGATCGCCGGGGCCGAGGCGGGTGAGTCCATGCGCCTCTCGCTGCGCTGGGCGGCACGCTGCAAGACGGCCTTTCCCGGCCATCCCGGGCGCGGCCTCTTCGGCATCGTCCAGGGCAGCGTCTATCCCGAGCTGCGCCGGGAGTCGGCCGCCGGCCTGATCGACATCGGCTTCCATGGCTACGCGGTCGGCGGCCTGGCCGTCGGCGAAGGCCAGGAGACCATGCTGAAGGTTCTGGAGGAGACGGTCCCGATCCTGCCGGAAGAGCGGCCGCGCTACCTCATGGGGGTCGGCAAGCCCGACGACCTGGTGCGCGCCGTGCAGCGCGGCATCGACATGTTCGACTGCGTGCTGCCGACCCGCAGCGGCCGGACCGGCCAGGCCTTCACCCGGCGCGGGGAGGTCAACCTGCGCAACGCCCGGCACAAGGACGACCCGCGGCCGCTGGACCCGGAGAGCCCGAACCCGGAGCTGCGGCAGTACAGCCGCGCCTACCTGCACCACCTCGTGCGCAGCGGCGAGATGCTGGGACCGATCCTTCTGAGCCTGCACAATCTGACCTATTATCAGGAGCTGATGGCCGGGCTGCGCGCCGCCATCGCCGAGGGCCGGCTCGCGGCCTTCGTCGCCGACTTCGAAGCGGAGCAGGCCGCCGGCGACCTGCCGCCGCTCTAGGAGCTGCGCCTAATACCAAGGAGCGTTGATGCCGAAGTCGCGGGACGCCCTGACAGAGAAGAGCCCGCCCGACCTCAAGGCCGCGATCCGGGACCAAGCCCTGGCGCTCGGCTTCGACGCGGTCGGCTTCGCGCCCGCGGCCCTCTCCGAAAGCGCTCGGGAAGGCCTCGCGGGCTTCCTGGCAGCGGGCTGCCACGGCGACATGGGCTGGCTCGCGGACACCGCCGCGCGGCGCGGTGATCCGCGGACTCTCTGGCCCGAGGCCCGCAGCGTCGTGGTGCTGGCGGCCAACTACGCGCCCCCGGGCGATCCGCTCGCCCTATTGGCCGCGCCCGAGCGGGGCAACGTCTCGGTCTATGCGCGGGGCCGCGACTACCACGACGTGCTCAAGCGCCGGCTCAAGGCCCTGGGCCGCTGGATGGCGGAAACCCTCGATTGCGAGGTCAAGGTCTTCGCCGACACCGCGCCGGTGATGGAGAAGCCGCTGGCCGCCCGGACCGGGGTCGGCTGGCAGGGCAAGCACAGCAACCTGGTGTCCCGGACGTTCGGCTCCTGGCTGTTCCTGGGCGAGGTCTTCACCAGCCTCGCGCTCCCCCCCGATGCGGCCGAGGCCGACCTTTGCGGCTCCTGCCGGCGCTGCCTGGAGGCCTGCCCGACCGACGCCTTCCCGGGGCCCTACCGCCTGGACGCCCGGCGCTGCATCTCCTACCTGACCATCGAGCACAAGGGTCACATCCCGGAGGAATTCCGCGCCCCGCTCGGCAACCGGATCTACGGCTGCGACGACTGCCTGGCGGTCTGTCCCTGGAACAAGTTCGCCCGGCGCAGCGTGGAGCCCGCCTTCCTGCCCCGCGCCGAGCTGACCGCGCCCCGGCTCGCCGACCTGGCCGCGCTGGACGACGCGGCCTTCCGGAAGGTCTTCGCCGGCAGCCCGATCAAGCGGACCGGACGCGACCGTTTCGTCCGCAACGTGCTGATCGCGATCGGCAACAGCGGTGCCGGAGAGCTCGCGGACACGGCGCGACGGCTCCTGGACGATCCCTCGCCCCTGGTCCGCGCCATGGCGATCTGGGCCTTCGGACGCCTCGCCGCCGCGGCCGACTTCGCCGCGGAGCGGGCCGACCGGCTGCCTCGGGAGGTGGATTCCGAGGTGCGCGCCGAATGGGAGCGGCCGGGCTACTTGCAGTAGTCGTCGAAGGTGAAGACGAAAAGCGAGGCCGCGGCCGAATCCCACTCACCGCGGTTCTTCTCGAGCCAGGCGGTAAAGAGGGTCTCGATCTCCTCGATCTTCATGCGCGAGGTGCAGTCGATGATCCGCTTGACCGTCGTCGCCAGGGCCTGGCTGGAGAACAGGCCCGCGTCCTCGATGGTGCTGAAGGTGTCGTAGACACCGGCCAGGAAGGATAGGCGCTCCGCGCGCGAGGCCGCCATGTAGTCGTCGACGGAGACAAAGGCCTCGAAGGCCTGCACGGGCAGGGCCCAGAGGGCCAGCAGCAGCGCGGCGGCGAGGGCGCGGCGAAACCTGGCCGTCATCGGGACATCCGCTCAGGGACGAGGAGGGCCGCTGGGAGCGCCGCTGGGAACGCCGCCGGGCACGTCACCGGAGACGCCAGTCTGGCCGCCGGCCTCCTCGGCCGCCAATGGCTGGCACTGGTAGGTCACGCGGGCGATCTGCAGGAGCGGGCAATCGTTCAGGAACATGTTCTGCTCGACGAAGACCAGACGGCCTTCGCACTGCTCTTCGGCCAGGGTCTTGATCTCTTCCTGGTTGTTCATCTCGGTGCCGTAGCAAAAGGACATGAGGCTGCCCATCGGCTCTCCCGTCTCGGCGTCGATCACGGTGGGAGGCACGGTCCGAAAGGGCGCCGAGCAGCCGGCGAGGCCGGAGCAGAGCAAGGCGACCCATGCCAGGCGGGCGGTCACCGTCCTGCAGTCTCCGCGACCCAGGCGCACACAAGTCTCCCAGAGCGTTCCCGATCCCATGTCGTCGGTGGGCGCAATTCGCACCCGTGGCGACCGCGTTCTCTGATACCATAGCACGCCATCTCGGCCATACCGGGAAATGCGGCCGGCCCCAGAGGTCGCGACCAGCGGCTGCCACCGGAGGCCGCTCTTATGAGGCTTCAATGAAATCGAGCCCGAAGACCTTCGCCCGCCCGTTCCGCGCCCTCGGCCTGCTGGTCGCGCTGTTGCTCGCCTTCGCCCCGCCCGCCGAACCCAGGGGCACCACGGACGGCGGAGGGCAGAGCGCGCAGTCTCTGGCCGGGCGGCTGCTGGTCGCCCGCGAGGAGCTGCGCGATCCCAACTTCCACCGCACGGTGATCTTCCTGCTGGAGCACGATCCGCGCGGCGCCATGGGCCTGGTGATCAACCGCCGCCTGGGCGGCGTTCCCCTGAAAGAGCTGCTGGAGGAGATGGGCGTCGATGTCGAGGCGGCCGATGCCGAAATCGCCGCGCACTACGGCGGCCCCGTCGATCCGGAGCGCAGCTTCCTGCTGCACAGCGACGATGCCATGCTGGAAACCTCGCAGAAGCTGCCGGGCGGCTTCGCCGTTTCCGTCGATCCGGAGATGCTGCGCCGCATCCTCGAGGGCGGCGGCCCCAAGGACTTCCGCTTCATCCTGGGCTACGCCGGCTGGGGTCCCGGCCAGCTTGAGGCCGAGATCGCCCGCGGCACCTGGTGGGACGTTGAGGCCGACCCGGCCCTGGTCTTCGAGGCCGAGGTCGCGACGATCTGGCAGCGCGCCCTCGACCTGCGCGGGGTCGATCTCTAGCGAAAGAGCGGCCGGATCGCCGCCCGCGAGGCCCCAGCTTGCTCACAGCCAGCACAGACCTTTGCCTCGGCGCCACTCCTAACCTTGCGGGTGCTCTCGCGGCCCCGCGAAGCGGCCGCGCTGCGGATTGGATCTTTGCCTATGAAAGCAGCTCCGGGACTCGGACAGGTCATGGCCTGGACGGTCGTCGGCGTCGTCCTCGGCGCCATGGCGGCCTACAAGACCACCTCTGAGAACAAGGCCGCCGTGAAGGTGGACGAGGACGACAAGCCCAAGGACGACCGGGCCTCCTGACCCCGCCCTGCCCCGGCCGCGGGGCTTTGCGCCCGTGCTGCCGAGGCTAGTGTCCCGATTCTGAAATTCGCGAGAGCGAATTGCAGAATCGGGACACTAACTCGTTGAATCTCGTGTGATTCAGCTTCCAAATCTCGGCACATGAAATGTGCCGAACTTTGAAACCATCACACTAGATCAAACTGCGTTTAACTGGACCCAATTAAACGCAGTTTGATCTATTCCATATAATTAGAGCAGCTTATCCGCGTTCATTCGAATGCGGATAAGCTGCTCTAAGGCTGCGGTGCCGTCCTCTCCAGGAATTCCCGGGTCACGACCTCCTCCAGCGCCTCCAGGCTCGGATAGCAGCGGCCGCCTTTGGACAGCAGGTCGTCGCGGCCGCTGGGGTGGAACCTCAGGGTGGCGCGGCGTGGCAGGGTCCGGCGCCGGATCACCCGCCGTTCCCGCGAGGGCCGGAGCGGATCGATGCCGAGGTTCGGGTCGCGGTAGAGGATCGAGGTCGAGAAGAAGTCCAGGAAGGTGGCGTGCAGCGTGGTCGTCGGAAAGCGCCAGATCAGCTCCAGCGCGGTGGGATCCCGCTCTGAGAGCAGGCAGGCCTGGGAGGCGGCGCCGTAGCGCTCCTCCAGGGTCCGCCTCAGGACCTCAAGGCCGGCGGGATTGGCGGCGTGCTGCTGCCGACGCTCCAGCAGGACCTGCTGCAGGCGGCCGGTCTCGTCGTTCATCTGGAAATACGCGGTGAAGGCGAGATCGCCGACCCGGGTCTCCAGGATCGCCCGCTCGGCATAGGCGCCGCCGTAGACCCAGCGCCCCGGCAAGATGGTGAGCCGGGTGCCGAAGGCGGCTTCGAGCTCGGCCGTCGTCATGCCCCAGCGCGCCGCGTCCCAGCCGGCCAGATCGGCCGTCGCCGCTGCGGCTGGCGGCGGCGCTGAGACCCAGAGGGCCAGGATCACAGCCTGGAGGCCTCGGCGCAGTTCCTGTTCCTCCCATCACTCCGCCGCAGGCCGCGGCCGGTCGGTTCCCTAGAGAGGTGGCGTGCCGGCGGGCGGACACAAGCTTGCCGTTCTTTTTCCACATTCACGGCGGAGGATCTCGCCCGGCCCTGGTGCCCGCGCGCACCCCGGAGGCGGCAAGGGTGTTTCCTCCGCCGCCGGCAGCCGCCACCATGGGCGCCTCACCCGCCGATTCGCGCCGCCCGCGCGGAGCCGGTGCCCTTGCCCACGCCGTCCGGGAAGTCCGCGGTACCGCTGTCTTGAACGCCGTCTTCTTCGCCATCGTCGTCATCGCCTTCGCGGTCGCCGCCTTCCGTCAGGTGACCTACAGCGGGGCGGACCCGACGCCGATGGCCGCGCTCTCCGAGGCCATGATCGTCGCCGCCAAGGACTCCGTGACCCTGGCGATCGGGCTGGTCGGGGTCATGTCGCTCTTCCTGGGTCTGATGAAGGTGGCCGAGGCCGGCGGCCTGCTGGTGATCATCGCCAAGGTCGTGCGGCCGCTGATGACCCGGCTCTTCCCGGACGTGCCCGGCGACCACCCGGCCATGGGCGCGATGATCATGAACATCTCGGCCAACGTGCTGGGCCTGGGCAACGCGGCGACCCCCTTCGGCATCCGCGCCATGCAGGAACTGGACAAGCTGAACCCCCACAAGGGCACGGCCAGCAACTCCATGGCCCTCTTCCTGGCGATCAACACCTCCGCCGTGACCCTGCTGCCGAGCGGCGTGGTCGCCCTGCGGGCCTCGCTCGGCTCGAGCGACCCGGCGGGGATCATCCCGACCACCCTGGTCGCGACCATCTGCTCGACCACCGTGGCGATCATCGCCGCCAAGACCTACCAGCGCTTCTCCCCCTTGCCGCCCGCCCCCGAGCCCGGAGCCGACGGCGAGGCGCCGGCCGCCTCTCAGGAAGCCCCGACCGACGACGGCGCGGCGCCCGGGGACAGCGGCGCCTATCCGGCGTGGGTCTCCTTCCTGGTCCTGGCCTGCGTACTGGCGCTGGTCCCCCTCACCGTGGTCTTCGGGCAGGCGATCGCGCCCTGGATGGTGCCCGGCATCGTCGTCGGGCTGCTGACCTTCGGGGTGCTGCGCGGGGTGCGGGTCTACGAGGTGCTGGTGGAAGGCGCCAAGGACGGCTTCCAGGTCGCCCTGCGCATCATCCCCTACCTGGTGGCGATCCTGGTCGCGGTCGCCATGTTCCGGGCCAGCGGCGCGCTCGACCTGCTGATCCGTCCCCTGGGCGCCGTCACCAATCTCTTCGGGATGCCGCCCGAGGCCCTGCCGATGGCGATCCTGCGGCCGCTGTCCGGCAGCGGCGCCTACGGCGTCATGGTCGGCATCATGAGCGACCCGGCGACCGGCCCGGACACCTACACCGGCTACCTTGTCTCGACCCTGCAGGGCTCGACCGAGACCACCTTCTACGTCCTGGCCGTCTACTTCGGCGCGGTCCAGATCCGCCGGGTGCGCCACGCCCTGGCCGCCGGACTGACCGCCGACCTGGCCGGGATCATCGCCGCGGTCGCCATCTGCAGCCTGCTCTTCACTTGAAATCCGGCGCCTGGCGAACAACCTGAACGGACGTGACGCTGCCATGATCTGGCCACGTAAACGCGGCACGTTCATAGATAGTTATCGTTAGCCTCTGGCGCCTATCCTGCCCTCCCGGCCCGTCGCGGCCGGTGCATCGAGGAACAGCGGTCATGGCATTCGGCTGGACCTACCGCTTTCAGGCTTGGCTGGCGCGGCGGCGCATCGCGCGGTCGCGGCCCCGTGCCCGCAAGACGGTCACGCTGCCCGAGCTGAAGCTGCGCACGCCGTGGGTCCTGGCCCTCTTCGTCACCGCGGTCTACAGCGGCGGCTGGGTCATGGTGCTGCGCTCCTCCCTGCCGGTGCCCAATCCGGTCCACGTCGAGCAGGAGCTCTCCTGCCTGGCCCTGAACATCTACCACGAGGCCCGGGGCGAGCCGGGCGAAGGCAAGCTGGCGGTCGCGCACGTGGTCCTGAACCGGGTCGAGGACTCCCGCTTCCCCGACAGCATCTGCGCCGTGGTCCAGCAGGGCGGCTACAAGCGCCGCTGGCGCTGCCAGTTCACCTGGTGGTGCGACGGCCGCTCGGACGATCCGACCGAACTGGCGGCCTGGGAGGACAGCGTCTTCCACGCCCGGCGGGTGCTGTGGCGGGCCACCGAGGACCCGACCAAGGGCGCCCTCTGGTACCATGCCGACTACGTCTCGCCGGCCTGGAGCAAGACCAAGGTCGAGGGCCCCACGATCGGCAGGCACATCTTCTACTCCGCGCGGACGCGCGGATAGCATTTCGCGCCGCAAATCCGGCGGCGCCCCCGCCCGCGATCGGCCAAGCTTGCGGAAAACCGCGGGAGGCTTCGGCCATGGCAGAAGAGACCACGGCGGCGATCGCGATCGGTCCGCGGATCCGCAAGTCGCCCTTCTACGAGGCGACCCGGCGCTTTCGCCCCCGAGAAGCGCCTGCCGGCGCAATCCTGAGTGATCGAGACCGCCCCCGGCGCGGAAATCCGCAGGCATCCGAGGAAGTCGCCATGAAATATGGTTAAGGAAGCCAATATTCGGCTCGGGGTTATATTTACTATTTGCTCGCTTTTGTTGACAAATTGTTTGTACCAGCATAGAGTTAAGGCGCTGCGGCAGAGCCTCAGCCAAAATAAGAAAATCCATCCGGACACTACCCTCGAGCGACGAGTCCACCGGCTCAAAGGTGATGGACCCCCCTCTGCGTTGGTGGACTGTCTTGGCCGCCCTCTGGCGCTTTTTTCGGCGCAGTGGGCGGCCTTCTTCCTGGAAGATCGGATTCACAGCCAAGGCTTGACGCTTTGTTTACCCTGAGGGGCGACAGTGGCGGCATGGCTACACACGCAGAACTCGCCGCCCGCCTGCTTCGCGAATGCGCCGGCTTCTTCCGCGCCGTCGGCCCCCAGCAGGAGGGCGGACAGGCGGACATGGAGGCCCTCGCCGAGACCTGCGAGGTCGTCGCCGATCTCGTGAGCAAGGATCCCACCGCCGAGCTTTCGGTCGACAGCTTTTCGGAGCAGCCCTCCGCCTAGAGCAGCCGGCGTTCATTCGAAGGCGGATAAGCTGCTCTATGTGTATCAAATAGATCGAATTATCCGCGCCTAGAGCGTCGGGCGTTTAATCTGCGACATATCCGGCTGCTTTGAGGTAGTTCCAGCATTCCTCGGGTTGGAACAAGTCGCAGATGTTTCCGACGGCGCGGCAGAGCTCGTCATAGGTTCGTGCCTTGGCCTTTCTGAGGTGGGCCTTGAGCTTAGCGAAAGCCATTTCGATCGGATTGAGATCGGGGGAGTATCTCGGCAGGAACAGGAACCAGGCCCCGCGGTCTTCGAGCATCTGAGCGGCGCGCGGGCTCTTGTGGAGGTTCGGCTTGGCGAGGATCACCACGGCGCCGAGGTGCAGGGCGGGGGAAAGCCCCTTCCCGGCGCTAGCTATGAAGCCGCCGACAACTGGCCTGTCGCTGAAAGGATTCATCAGTGGTATGACACGTTCTCTGGAGAGCACGTGAATTTGGACCCGTCTATGGGTAGAGGAATCGTTCTCTTGTTAGACGGAGATTTTATGGTCATGAGATTCCCGATCATCTACGGCACTGTAAATCTCATTGCATCGTCCAGGGTTATTCCGAAAGGAGCCACGATCCAGAATTTACCTGTTTGCAATGTTGTCCAGCAATTGGAGGGAATAACCGATGCCCGTGTTAGATCTCTTTCTCCGAAATCACTGGAATACGTATTCAACAAGTTCAAACTTGGCTTCAGCGCATTCAATGTGCTAGAGGCATCATCCTCACTGCATGAGTTCATTCCAAGCGCCGAGGGAGATATCTTAGCGGCAGTTGGCCACCTTATGAGCAACACAAAGCAGTATGGTCTGTCGAAGTGGGCATCTCTTCAAGCGTCCGAGAAGGTCCTCAAAGCTCTAATCAAACATCGAGGTAGCACTTTTCCAAAGAATCATGATCTCTCAGGGTTGGAGACAAGATTGAAGGGTACAGGCGCGAAAATTGATGTTGCGCATCTTTTGTCACTGATCCAGTGCCAAGCGGGGATACGGTACGGCGAAGTTCCTTGTGATCGGGATGCCGCTCTCGCAGCGCATCATGCATCACTGGCGCTTATTGTCGAGTTACACAAGGCTGATGTGGGACTATCAGCAACAATTTCACTATGATCCCCACATCCACTATGTAGGAACCTTGGTGGTGGATAGAAGCCGTTCCACATCGGCCGTGGCAAGCAGCACACTGCCAACCTCTTCGACTGGTTCGTTTAAATACTTGGCCTGAGCCAGGCTTTCGATAACAGATCTGTTAGAACGAAACGCTTTCAACGCATTTGTTCGTTCATGGCCGGCCGCACCAAAATGGTCTTCCAGAGCCTCGAGACTGATGGCGCAGTCTACACGTCGTCCCCCCGCTCGACCGGAGAAAGCAACAATCTCAAGATCAAAGTCGTATCGAGGTTTGCGGTCGACGAAGGTCAGGTCGAGGCCCGGTACGATTGAACGATGGACGTTGACGGCCTTCAGAAAAGAATCTCGGATTACCGGATCTATTAGGCTAAGGGCTTCTGAAATATATTGCCTCCACTTTGGACCTCGATCGAAGGCTTCTTGCCATACGCCCCTAAGCTCGAAGGGACGTTTTTTGGTGAGGACATCGAGCAGAACCTGGGCTTGCATTAAATCTTTATCAATTTTGCCTGACTCGGGCCGTCGACGTCTGGCAACGATAAGCTTATGGATTGCATAGCGCTCTGGTGCTGGAACAAGGACATAGACGCCCTCACCGTGCAAAACGACCGCATGTTCAGGGTCATGAATAAGAAAATCCAGAAATCGCAGTGGCTGCGCATCCGTGCCCAAAGCCTGTAAACGGGCCGGCGTGTCGGTATCGGCGCCTCGATTTGGAGTTAGAAACTCGACACGAAGGCCTACGTCGCTTGTGAATGTAGTGGTCTTCCCCTTGGCGATATGGGGTACGGCCCGGAACGACGGGTCAACTCTTCGAAGGGCCTCAAGGATAGGGAATGCTTCATCCTCGACCGCGATCGAAATCTCCTCGAACTGTGCAATATCCACGTCACCGGTTTGAACAGCTGCCGAGGGGAGACGAACACCAAGCATGCCTGCATACGTTTGGTAGGCAACAGTTCCGACCAATACGCCTCGCAACCGAAACACGCCCGCATTCGCCAGCGCTTCCACAACAGCACCAATCTGACCTGGCGGTCGAGAAAGACGAGCAGAGCGAACAAGTGTCGACACGAACATGCGACGATCTTGCTGCTCTCCCCGCGCCTTCTTGTGGGCTGCGATGCGTTCTAGCAACTCATCGGTCTCAGGCCCGACATAACGCTGTTTGTGCGTGCCTGCTTCCTGAAAGTACCAATAGCGGCGATCTCGCCGCATCTTCGAGACAAAGGTACCCTCTTCGGGGAAGGCGTTATCGAAAGCTGCGATTTCACAGCGCTCCATCAGTTCTGCGTAGACTGTTTGGAGCGCAAGAGGGACTTCTGAAAACAAGACCGTCTCCAACTCTTCCCAGCTTTGTAGCTAGCAGCCTCAAGAGCGGAAGACAAGAAAATTGCACGCGATCTGTTACATCACGTACAACAAATATGGGGCGAGCTAGTCAGGTGCTCTGATCAAGTTTCGGCGCACAAAGGAAATAAATCCTAGCAAAGCCCATGGCGACGACAGCGCTATGTGCTCGATATGATCCGGCCGGACCAAGCCCGCCAGCATAGCGAGCTCGAAGCCCTGCGGGCGGCCTTGGTTCAGGGTGAGGAGAGCGGCGAGCCCAAACCGTTTGACGCTTCCCAATTCAAGCGGGAAATGAAGGATAAGCACAGCCGAGGCGGATGCTGAGTTTCGGCTCGCACCCTTAGCCAGACTATATCTCGAGGGCATTATGACGCCCGCACGTGCGCAAGATGTATTGACGGAATGTATTGACATTGTCAATACGCCCCCAGTATACTGTCCCTCTCAATGAGGAGATAGGCATGGCCGCGCAGTCCCAAACAAAGACACCGCACCTGAATATCCGCATGAAGCCGGAGGTCAGGGCGAAGATCGAACTGGCGGCCAGCACATCGGGCAAGTCCGTCTCGGATTTCGTCAGGGACGCGGCGACACGCGAGGCGGAGAATACGCTGCTCGACCGAACGAGGATCGAGCTCAATCAGGCCGATTGGGAAAGGTTCATAGCCGCCCTCGATGCCCCCCCTACTGACAATCCGCGCCTGCGTGATCTGATGTCGCGGAAGGCCGTATGGGATCGATAGAAGACGGCCCGCTATTCAGCCCACCAGAGCCACTTACCGCCTTCCATAACGTCGCGG
>JAKSBE010000146.1 GCA_022361275.1 Kiloniellales bacterium | reverse complement strand
TTGTACCCAGGGCACGTCTGCTTTCTCCCGAGGCTGAAGCTGTGCATGATTGGTCTGTCGACCGGAGACCGTTAAGCTGGATCGCTGCGGTCAGCTTGGCGATGCCGTGTGTTCATGGCCCAATTCTCTGACGTTCTCAGGCAACCTCCACAATTGTTGCGCCAATCTGGCCGGCACTTCAGCGTCCCGCGGGAGCTGTGAGAGCCGCAATCGCCGGCGAGCTGGCATAGCTTCACTGCGCCATTTTGCTGGATGGCAACTCTATTCCTAGAACGGGCTTCCCGAGCTTGAGTCCGGTAGGCTGCTGCCGGCCTTCACCTTCTAGCCCAGCAGTCTTTTGGAAAGCCCGCGAATGACTGTCATGTAGATGTCACGCTTGATGACAAAGAGCGCGAGCCTAACGTGCCAGAACTTCCCGTTACCTGGGTCTCGCCAGAACCTGTTCTCGGTGATATTCGGCGAGGCGGAGTCATAACAGCTCTGCGCGTTAATCCCTAGGAATCCGGTGTTGTTCAATCCACTGTTCATGATGCCCCCCTGCGTTTGATGATTCTCTTCATGAGATACATACGATCACGCTTGGCTTCTGTCGCGCCCCCATAAGAGCCCAGTGCATCGTCGCCATCCAAAACGTGGTGCACGCCGGCGAGCGGCAGCAATATCCAACAGCTTCGCCAGCAGGACAACCCCCATCCTCATCATCTAACCCCCTTAAGCGCCCCCCGGGTCTTTGCGGCCGCACCTCTTGTCCCGGCCACAGCCGGCATCAAGACCGCGAACCCTTGGGGCGACAAACTGCAGTGCCAACCCAGTACGGGCCCTGGGACAGGACCGCCGGGCTGCCCTTTTCGTCAGCCGTCGGCGCCGGACGGGACAGCACGGCATGGCCTAGCCGCCCGCCAGCCGCTCCAGGTCGGCCAGGGTGCCGTCCAGGTAGCCGCAGTCGGGCGGGTCGAGGTGGCCGCGGTGTTCGGCCTTGAGGGCCGTGAGGGCGAGGCGGAGCTTGGCGCGGATGCCGTCGAGGGTGCGGGCCGGGCGGTCGAAGGCGGCGCGGGTGGTCGCATCGCAGAGGCCCGAGAGATGGAGGCAGCGGGCCTCCTGGGCCGGGATGCCGTGGCGTGCGGCGAGGCGGTCCCAGGCCGCGCCGGTCTCGGGCGTGCCGAAGGCGGCCGGCGGGCAGTCCGGGTGCCGGCGCAGGGCCGCGTAGAGCCGGTCGTGCTCGGCTTCGGCGCGGGCGTAGGCCGACCAGAACAGTTCGGCCAGGGCGACCTGTTCCAGCAAGGGGCCGTCCGGGCCGGTGAAGCCCGGAGGGATGGCGCGGGCGGCGGCCGGAAAAGCGGCGGCCGAGAGAGCGGCCGCGAGCGCGCCGCGGGCGAGCATGGCGCGGCGGGACAGCTTCGTGATAAGGGTGGGCTCAGCCATGTCCTGACTCCTTGTTAGTCGGGTGGTGGTGAGGCGCGGGGCGGGTGGTTCCAGCACCCCCTCGCGCCGCTCGACGATTTCGTGGGCGCCGCGGCAGGCCCCTCTCTGGCTGCCCGGCTCGGGCCGGCGGGACAGCCGGCCGGCCCCGCGTCGGGCGGTGCAGGGTCCTTTCCTGGTGACTTGCGCCTGTCATCGCTAGGCTCGACTCGCGGTTGTCCGATTCGGCGTCGTGCCGCCGGCTCATCCCCCGGCTGGAGGCGGATCGTGCCTCGGCCTCGACGGCGGCGGCCCAATCAACTAGCCTAGAGAATAATAACCGAACAAGCGCATGAATCAACTATTAATATAGTTTTCTGGGGATACGAGGCGTTAAAGGCATGGATCCGGAGGAGTCCCTCGGGAAGCTGCTCAGGCGCCGCCGCAAGGCGGCCGACAAGACCATCGCGGAGATGGCCCAGGCGCTCGGCGTCAACTACAACACCCTGGGCGGCTACGAGCGGGGCGAGACCTTGCCCGACGTCGACTTCCTGGCGCAC
>JAKSBE010000269.1 GCA_022361275.1 Kiloniellales bacterium | reverse complement strand
GCGGCGCGGTTTCCTGGCCGGCGCCGCGGCGCTGACCTTCGTCATCGGCGGCGGCGGCCTGCTGCGCGTCAGCCGCAGCGAGGCGGCGCCCGCGGCGGCGGGCTACGCGCCCAACGCCTGGCTGCGCATCGGCGCCGACGACGCCATCACCATCGTCTTTCCCTCGACCGCGATGGGCCAGGGCACCTCGACCGCGCTGCCCATGATCCTCGCCGAGGAGCTGGACGCCGACTGGGACAAGGTGCGGGTCGAGCAGCTCGACCGCGACGACCGCAGCTTCGGCAACCCGCTCTTCGGCGGCGTGCTCTACACCGCCGGCAGCACCGCCGTCGCTGGCTACCGCGCGCCGCTGCGCCAAGCCGGCGCACAGGCGCGGCGCCTGCTGATGCAGGCCGCGGCGGCCGAGTGGTCGGTACCACTGGAAAGCCTGACGACCGAGCCGAGCGCGGTGGTCCACGCGGAGAGCGGCCGCCGCCTGAGCTACGGCGAGATCGCCGCCCTCACCACCCTGCCGACGGAGATCCCCGAGGTCGGCGAGGAGGACTTCAAGCCGCGCAGCGCCTATCGCCTGATCGGCCGGAACCTGCCGCGCCGCGACGTGCCGGCGAAGAGCAGCGGGACCGAGACCTACGCCATCGACGTGCGGGTGCCGGACATGCTCTACGCCGCCGTGCTGCGCGCCCCGGTCGAAGGCGAGACGGCACAGCAGGTCGACGAGTTGGAGGCCCTGGCCGTCGAGGGTGCGCTGCGGACCCTGCGGCTGCCCGACGGCATCGCCGTGGTGGCGGAGCGCATGGAGGCGGCGCTGGCGGCCAAGGAGCGCCTCGCCGTCGACTGGAGCGAGACCGCGCCGGCCCGCGCCTTCGACAGCGCGGCCGACCTCGCCGCCTATGCCGAGGCGGCCGCGGACCCGGCCCGGAAGGCGACGCCCTGGCACGCCGCGGGCGACGCGGCCGCGGCCATCGCCGGCGCCGAGCGGGTGGTCGAGGCGGACTACCTCTCCGACTACGCCTACCACGGCCAGATGGAGCCCATGGCCGCGGTCGCGGCGGTGGAGGCAGACGGCAAGGGCGCCGAGGTCTGGGTCGGCAGCCAGACCCAGAGCTGGACGATGCGGACCATCACCGAGGTGCTGGAGACGACGCCGGAGCGGATCCGCCTGCACATGATGACCATGGGCGGCAGCTTCGGCCGCCGCACCGCCCTGACCCAGGAGTACCTGCGCGACGCGCTGCTGACCTCCAAGGCGCTGGGCCGGCCGGTGAAGGTGGTCTGGACCCGCGAGGACGACCTCCGCAACGGCTGGTTCCGGCCAGCCGCGGCGCAGCGGCTGCGCGCCGGACTGACCGCCGAGGGGCGCCTCGCCGGCTGGCACCACCGGGTCGCGACGCCTTCGGTCATCGCCTACTTCAACCCGCTGCGCTGGCAGCAGGTCGAGCCGAGCGACATCATCTCGATGCGCGGCGCCGAGAACAAGTTCTACGCCCTGCCGGACGTCCTGGCCGAGCACGTGATCACCGAGCGCCACGCGCGGCTCGCCCCCTGGCGGGCGATCGGCGCGAGCTACACCAGCTTCGCCGCCGAGGCCTTCATGGACGAGGTCGCCACGGCGGCGGGCAGCGATCCCCTGGGCTTCCGCCGGGCGCTGCTGGCCGACAACCCGCGCGGCCGGCGCCTGCTCGACAAGGTCGCCGAGATGGCCGGCTGGGACGAAGCCCCCGGGGGCGAGGCGCTGGGGGGCGAGGCGCTTGGGGGCCGGGCGCTGGGGGGCCGGGCGCTGGGCCTCGCCTTCGCCGGCTACGGCGACACCATGGCGGCCGGCATCGCCGAGGTCGCCCTGGACCGCGACAGCGGCGTGATCTCGGTGCCGCGCTTCTGGGCCGCGGTCGACGCCGGCCTGATCATCTCGCCGGACAACGCGGAGGCGCAGGTCGAGGGCGGCATCATCTTCGGCCTGAGCAGCACCCTCAAGGAGCGCATCACCATCGGCGCCGGCGAGGTCGAGCAGAACAACTTCTACGACTACGAGATCCTGCGCGCCGACGAGGTCCCGGAGGTCGCGATCCACCTCGCCGAGAGCGAGGCCGCGCCGACCGGCCTGGGCGAGGCCGGGACGCCGATGGTCGCGGGGGCGGTCGCCAACGCCTTCCACGCCCTGACCGGCCGGCGCCTGCGCCACCTGCCCTTCACGCCGGAACGGGTTCTGGCGGCCCTGGCCTGAGGCGGCCCCAGGCCGAGGACCCGGCCTGGATATCAGGGCTTTGGCTCGGCGCCGGTCGGGCCGGCAACGCCTTGGCTGCGACAAGACCGGGGCCGTCCGGTTCAGGACCGGCCCCGAGCTGTGCTTTCTGATGCTGTTGGACTTTCTCGAAACTGCGGAGTCCTACAGCGGCACGAAGTTGCCGGCCAGCATCAGGCCGGCCGCGCCCTTGGCGGCCGGGCTGATGACCGGGGTCTCGCCGAGGATCGCCGCGGCGGCCGGGCCGACGTGGTGCCGGGCGCCGCCCAGGGACTTCAGGAGCGGCATGACGACGACATCGCCGCCGGCAAGCTGGTCGACCTCTTCCCGACACACCGCGTCACCGCGACGGATTTCGAGACCGCCGCCTCGCCGCCTGGCTCTACCCCAGCCGCGCCTGCCTGCCGCTCAAGGTCCGCGCCTTCATCGACACCCTGCGACGGCCCCGGTGACTCAGAAGTCCTTGCAGAGCCTCAGCGCATCGTAGATCGCGGCGTGGATGTTGCGGCTGGAGACGGCGTCGCCGATGCGGAAGAGCCGGAAGCGGCCCTCCGGGTTGGTCGCGATCTCCTGGGCCCGGCCGGCGATCAGGGCCCGGTGGTCGACCTCGCCGCGGTTGCGGGAGAGATCCTTGAGGGCGAAGTAGAGCGCGTCGAGCGGCAAGGTGCCGTGCTCGACCACCACCTGGTCGACCAGGCGTTCCTCGGCCCAGTCGCCGTAGTCGCTGCCGACGCGGGCGGCGAGCTTGTTGCCCTCGCGGCGCAGACCCAGGAGGCGGCGGCTGATGGTCAGGGTCACGCCGTG
>JAKSBE010000489.1 GCA_022361275.1 Kiloniellales bacterium | reverse complement strand
TCTGGAAGCCGAGGATTTCCTCTATCCACCGGATCGCAGCCCGGCCTACCTGATCCTCGAGATCAGCCTCTTCGAGGGCCGCGCGCCGGAAACCAAGAAGGCGCTCTTGAAGGCCCTGATGGCCGAGGTCTCCGAGGGGCTCGGGATCGCGGTCGAGGACGGCGAGATCACGATCTTCGAGACGCCCAAGGCGAACTGGGGCATCCGCGGCCAGACCGGCGACGAACTCATCCTGGCCTACAAGGTCGAGGTCTAGATCAAACTGCGCTTAACTGGCCTCAGTTAGGCGCAGATAATTTGATCTATTTCATATCTAGTGTAATGGTTTCAAAGTTCGGCACATTTCATGTGCCGAGATTTGGAAGCTGAATCACACGAGATTCAACGAGTTGGTGTCCCTTTGATTCTGCAATTCGCTCTCGCGAATTTCAGGATCGGGACACTAGGGGCCTTCGGCCGAAAGAGCGGCGAGGGGCTGCGGCGCGCGGTCGAGATCAGCCAGAAGCTCCTGGAGCCAAGCGAGGCGGGTCTCGGCGGCGGCGATGTCTTGATCGAGCCAGGCGACCAGATGGCCCCGGCTGCTGGTGTGGTGCTGCCGCAGGTCCGAGAGGCGGGCGATCTCCCGCTCCGCCATCTCCATCATCACCTCGATCTGGATCTTCTGGTCCTCGACCGGCAGCAGGTGCAGGAAGCGCATCTTCAGGGCGATGATCAGCTTGTTGATGTCGTTGACCGGCGCCCGGACGTTGGAGGTCATGAGGGTCGAAAGCTCGCTGCGGCCGTCCTCGGTGATGCGCAGCAGGGCATTGTCGGCGTCGCCCTTGACCGCCTCGACCAAGCCTTCGACCTTCAGCAGCTCAAGGGGGGCGGCAACCAAGTCGAGCGAGGGCCCGGCGATCCGCGAGGTGAAATGCCGGACCTCAGCCGCCAACTCGGCGTAGTGCTTGTCGGCTTCGGCGAGAATGCCGAGTGCGGTCAGGCGTACCGCTTCGGAAGGGACCAAGGTGTTGTCGCGATACATCGCTTTTTGGCTTCGTGGCGGCTTCGGGACGTTGTGCCGAAAAAACTAGCCCCGCGTGTGTGAAATGTCCAGGAAATTTATGCAATTGCGACGCATTCTCATTTAGATCAAACACTTCGCCGCCAAACGGGCGCCGATCGACGCGGTACGATTCGGCGCGCGCCCTTTCAGGCCTCAGGCGGCGTGCTTCAGCCCCAGGTCCCGCCAGATCTCGCTCAGGGCCTGCACCAGGTGGTCGATATGGGCGTCGCTGTGCAGGGGCGAGGGGGTCAGGCGCAGCCGCTCTGTGCCACGCGGCACGGTCGGGTAGTTGATCGGCTGCACATAGATGCCGTAGCGCTCCAGCAGGATGTCGGTGACCTGGCGGCAAAGCACCGGATCGCCGACCAGGACCGGGACGATGTGGGTCGTACTCGGCATGACCGGCAGGCCGCCTTCCCTGAGGCGGCGCTTCAGGGTGGCGGCGCGCTCCTGGTGGCGGGCGCGCTCCTCGCCGCTCTGCTTGAGGTGGCGGATGCTGGTCAGGGCGCCGGCCGCGACGTGGGGCGGCAGGGCGGTGGTGAAGATGAAGGCCGAGGCGTAGCTGCGCACGAAGTCGACCAGAGCCTCCGAGGCCGCGATGTAGCCGCCCAGGCCGCCGAAAGCCTTCGCCAGGGTGCCCTCGATCACCGTGACCCGGTCCATGACCCCGTCGCGGTCGGCGATGCCGCCGCCCTTGCCGTAGAGGCCGACGGCGTGGACCTCGTCGAGGTAGGTCATGGCGCCGTAACGGTCCGCCAGGTCGCAGAAGGTCTCGATCGGGGCGACGTCGCCGTCCATGGAGTAGACCGATTCGAAGGCGATCAGCTTGGGCCGGTCCGGGTCGAGGTCCTTGAGCTGGCGCTCCAGGTCGGCCGGGTCGTTGTGCTTGAAGATCCGCTTCTCGGCCCGGCTGTGGCGGATGCCCTCGATCATCGAGGCGTGGTTCATCTCGTCGGAGAGCACGATGCAGCCCGGCAGCTTGGCCGCGATGGTCGAGAGCGCCGCCAGGTTCGAGACGTAGCCGGAGGTGAAGAGCAGGGCCGCCTCCTTGCCGTGGAGGCTGGCCAGCTCCTGCTCGAGCAGGACGTGGTAGTGGTTGGTGCCGGCGATGTTGCGGGTGCCGCCGGCGCCGGCGCCGCAGGCCTCCAGGGCCTCGCGCATCGCTCCGAGGACCTTGGGATGCTGCCCCATCCCAAGGTAGTCGTTGGAGCACCAGACCGTCACCTCGCTGCGGTCGGATCCGGTGTGGCGGGTGGCCCGCGGGAAGTCGCCGGCGTGCCGCAGAAGATCCGCGAAGATCCGGTAGCGGCCCTCCTGCTTCACCTGATCGACGGACTCGGCAAAGAACGTCTCGTAGTCCATACCCTTCAACTCTCCCTCTGCGACCCTTCTTGGTTCTCTTGGTTCCGAGCCGTGCCGTCCGGTTACCCTATGGCCGTGGTCTCACGTCCGGTTCACGCCACCGAGGCCAGGCCCTCGGAGCTGACGTGCGACGAGGTCGCCTCCAAGGCCCGCGTGAAGCGGTCGAACATCTCGTCGATCTCCGCCTCGCCGATGATCAGCGGCGGGCAGAAGGCGATCCGGTCCATCAGGGCCCGGACGATCAGCCCCTCGCTTTCGGCGTTCCTGGCGCAGACCGCGCCGACGCTGCCCAGCGGCTCGAAGGGCGCCCGGCTCTCCTTGTCGGCGACCAACTCGACCGCGCCGATCAGCCCGACGCTGACCGCTTCCCCGACCAGGGGATGTTCGGCCAGGCGCTTCAGGCGCGCCGCGAATCGCGGGGCCACCGCCTGGACGTGCCCGACGATGTCGCGCTCCTCGTAGATCTTCAGCGTCTCCAAGGCCACGGCGGCGCTGACCGGATGGCCGGTGTAGGTGAAGCCATGGCCGAAAGTGCCGATCTTCGCGGAGTTCTCGGCGACCGCCTGATAGACCTTGTCCGAGATCATCACCGCCGAGATCGGCAGATAGGCCGAGGACAGGGCCTTGGCGACCACCAGGATGTCCGGCTCGATGCCGTAGGTCTGGCAGCCGAACATGTTGCCGGTGCGCCCGAAGCCGCAGATCACCTCGTCGGCGATCAGCCAGATGTCGTACTTCCTGAGGACCGCCTGCACCTTTTCCCAGTAGGTCTCCGGCGGCAGGATCACGCCGCCGGCGCCCATGACCGGCTCGCCGATGAAGGCGGCGATGGTCTCCGGGCCCTCGGCCTGGATCATCGCCTCCAGGTCCCCGGCCATGCGGGTGGCGAAGTCCTCCTCGCTCTCGCCCGCCTCCGCGAAGCGGTAGTGGTGCGGACAGGAGGTGTGCAGGATGTTCTGGATCGGCAGATCGAAGTCGCGGTGGTTGTGGGGCAGGCCGGTCATGCTGGCCGAGGCCACGGTGACCCCGTGGTAGCCCTTGATCCGGCTGATGATCTTCTTGCGCTCCGGCCGGCCCATGGCGTTGTTGGCGTACCAGACCAGCTTGACCACGGAATCGTTGGCCTCGGAGCCGGAGTTGGCGAAGAAGACCTTGGACATCGGGACCGGCGCCAGGCCGATCAGCCTCTCCGCCAGCTCGATCGGCGGTACGCCGGTCTTGTGGGCGAAGGTGTGATAGTAGGGCAGGGTCTCGAGCTGCCGGGTCGCGGCCTCGACCAGCCGCGGCTCGCTGAAGCCGAGCGAGGTGCACCAGAGCCCGGCCATGCCTTCGATGTAGGACTTGCCCTGCTCGTCGAAGACATGGATGCCCTCGCCGCGCTCGATGATCAGCGGCCCTTCCGCCTCGTGCTTGCGGGCGTTGGTGTAGGGGTGCAACTGGTAGGCGACGTCGCGTGCGGCCGTGGAGTTCGGGCGCTCGCTCATGGGCAGCTCCTGGTCTCTAGAGACGATACATCGTGCGCCTGGGACCCTACTACCACCCCGGACACGCGCCAAGAAATGATCGAAGTCAAATTCAAGCGGGCCGTGTTGCGAAATCCCTGTGTCTTCCTGTGGGCAGGCCGGGAAAGTCGCGGAATCAAGGGCTTGCAGAACGTCCTCAGCGGCCGACGGCCCGGGGGTCGAGGGCGTCCTGCAGCCCGTCTCCCAGGAAGTTGAAGGCGATCACGGTGACGAAGATCAGCAGGCCCGGCCAGACCGCCAGCATCGGCGCGTCCCAGATCAGCTCCTGGGCGCCGGTCAGCATGTTGCCCCAGGATGGGATCGGCGGCTGGATGCCGAGGCCGAGAAAGCTGAGCACCGATTCCAGCAGGATGATGTTGCCGATGGAAAGCGTGGTCGCGACGGTCACCGGCGACATCACGTTGGGCAGGATGTGGACCAGCATGATCCGCAGCGGCCCGGCGCCGATGGCCCGGGCGGCGCGCACGAACTCCCGCTCGCGCAGCGACAGGGTGCTGCCGCGGACCAGCCGGGCCACCGTGGTCCAGCCGACCAGCGAGATCAGGACGATGATCCGGTAGAGGCTGACCTCCTCGGAGGTCGCCAGGTTCTCGGGCAGGCCGAGCTTGGTCAGGTCGACCGCGGCCAGGACGATCAGCAGCGGCAGCAGGGGCAGGGCGATCACCCCGTCGGTCAGGCGCATCAGCACCGCGTCCAGGATCCCGCCGAAGTAGCCGGCCAGCAGGCCGATCACCGTGCCGATGACGGCGGCCAGGACCGCCGTGACCAGGCCGGCCAGCAGGGACACCTGGCCGCCGTAGAGCAGGCGCAGCAGCAGGTCCCGGCCCAGCTCGTCGGTGCCCAGGGGGTGCTCCGGCGAGGGCGGCTGCTTCTGCTTGAAGAGGTCGACCGTCTCGGCGTCCAGGCCCAGCAGCTGCTCGGCCAGCGGCGCGGCGAAGGTGGCGGCGACCAGCAGGACCAGCAGGATCAGGCTGAAGATCGCCAGGTAGTGCTCCAGGAAGCGGCGCCAGAGCAGCCGGCCGAAGGACAGGGACGGCCCGGCGGCGTAGGCGGCCTCGGCGGCGAGGCGGGGGAGGGGCTCGGGCGCGGCGCTCATAGGTAGGAGATCCTGGGATCGAGCCAGGCGTAGACCAGGTCGGCCAGGATGTTGGCCAGCAGGGTGGTCAGGGTGGCGAAGAGCAGCCCGATCAGCGCCAGGTTGTAGTCGTTGGTCTGGATCGCGTCGAAGATGGTCTTGCCCATGCCCAGCCAGCCGAACATGGTCTCGGTGATCAGGGCGCCCGAGAACAGGGCGCCGAAGTTGAGCGCCAGGATCGTGGTCACCGGGATCATGGCGTTGCGCAGGGCGTGGCCGGTGATCACCCGCGGCCGGCTGACTCCCTTGGCCCGTGCGGTGCGGATGTAGTCCTGGCGCAGCGCCTCGATGGTGGCGGCGCGGACGAAGCGGATGATGCCGCCGACCGTGACCAGGGCCAGTGCGGCGACCGGCAGGATCGCGTGGCGCAGCCGGTCGAGCGGGTCGTCGAGGGTGCCCATGCCGCCGGCCGGCAGCCACCTGAGCACCACGGCGAAGAGCATGATCATCAGGATCGCCAGCCAGAAGGGCGGGATCGAGATCCCGGCGAAGGCGAAGAGGTTGATCGAATGGTCGAGGACGCCGCGCGGCCGGTTGGCCGCGATCAGCCCCGCCGGCAGGGCGATCGCCAGGGCGAGCAGGAAGCTGAGGCCCATCAGGATCGCGGTGTTGGCGAGCCGCGGCAGCAGGACGTCGAGCACCGGCGCCGCGAACTGCCGCGAGTAGCCGAGATCGCCGTCCAGCGCCTTGCCGAGCCAGGCCAGGTAGCGCTCGTGGATCGGCCGGTCCAGGCCGTGCAGGGCGCGCAGGCGGTCGGCGTCGGCGCTGGTCAGGTTGGGGTCGGCCTGGATCATCAGGTCGATGGGATCGCCCGGCATCAGGCCGATCAGCCCGTAGATGACGAAGGACATGACCAGCAGGACGACGGCGGATTCGACGATGCGCTGGCCGATGTAGGAGATCATCGGGAACCCCGCGGCGTCAGCGTGCGACGCGCCGCCACTCCTCGACCCAGAGCGTGGTCGTGTACTGGTGGCCGGTCGGTCGCACGCCCTCCAGCCACTTGGGCAGGACGTAGGCGTTGGCGCGCCAGTAGAGCGGCAGCACCGGCAGGTCCCGGGCGTAGATCTGCTGGATCCGGGCCCAGAGCGCCTTGCGCGTCTCGAAGTCCAGCTCGCGCTCGGTCCGGTCGAGCAGGTCGTCCATCTCGGGATTGCGATAGGCGGTGTAGTTCTGCCCCGTCCAGCCGTTGGCCTCGGTCGGGATCTCCTCGCTGTGCAGGGTCGAGCGCGGCACGTTCTCCGGGCTCGAGCTCCAGCCGAACATGGCCAGGCCCTTGTGCTTGCGCTGGTCCAGGGTCTCGCCGAAGTAGACCCGGGCCGGCTCGTTGCGGATCCGCGCGTCGATGCCGACCTGCTTCCACTGGTTCTGCAGGACCTGCTGCACCAGCTCCCGGGTCCGGTTGCCGGCGGTGGTCATGAACTCCAGGGCCAGCGGCTCGCCGGCGGCGTCGTGCCGGACCCCGTTCCGGAGCTCGCGCCAGCCGGCCTCCTCGAGCAGCGTGGCGGCCCGCGCCGGGTCGTAGGCGTAGCGCCGGACGTCGTCGCTGTGGACTTTGTCCAGAGGCGAGACCGAGGCATGGGCCGGCGGCTGCTTGCCGCCGAAGAGCCGCTCGTTGAGCGCGTCGCGGTCGATGGCGTGCAGCAGGGCGCGCCGGACCCGGACGTCCTGGAGGATCGGGTTCTCGAGCTGCAGATCGATGTGCTCGTAGACCAGGCCCGGCTTGTAGATCACCTGGTAGTCGTCGCCGTGGCGCCTCTCGAAGGCCAGGGCCTGGTCGGTGTTCAGGCCCAGCTCGCCGGCGATCATGTCGATCGCCCCCGACAGCAGGTTGGCCTCCAGCGCCGGGGTGTTCTCGATCGCCCGGACCGTGATCCGGTCGAAGGCCGGCGGTTCGCCCCACCAGGTCGGGTTGGGCTCCAGCGCGACGTGGGAGCCCTTGACGATCTCGACGATCCGGTAGGGCCCGAAGGCCAGGCCCGGGTTGGTGGGGTCGCTGTCGTAGGCCGTGCGGTTGCGGTACTCGGCCGGGGCGGCCTCGAAGATCGGCCGCTCGATGTGTGCGGGCACCAGGCGGAAGTCGTTGATCGCGTTGTACCGGAAGGTCACGCGGTCGAGGTGGAGGGTGAAGGTCTTGTCGTCGATCACGTCGACCGAGAGGATCCGCCGGTAGAGCTCCCTGTTGGAGATGCCGCTCTCCGGGTTGCGGCCGGCCTCCCAGGTGAAGACCACGTCCCGGGTGGTGACCGGCGTGCCGTCGCCCCAGGTCGCCTCGGGCTGCAGGGTGTAGGTCAGCGCCATGCCCTCGCCGCCGTCCGGCAGCGGCGCTTTCCTGGCCAGGCCGTTCTCCAGGGTCGGCAGTTCGGTGCAGAGCATGCAGATCAGCTGCCATTCCTGATCGAAGGCCGTGATCGGCCGGGCGGTCATGGCCAGGACGTAGTTCTTGGCCAGCATGGAATCGATGTTGGGGTGCAGGGTCGAGGGGAACTGGGTGAGGCCGATCTTCAGTTCGCCGCTGCCGCCGGCGGCCTTGGCCGAGGGCGCGCCGGCGAGGGCGGCCGCGAGGCCGAGAACCAGGCTCAGGAGGGCCATCCTGGGGGCTGCCAGTCTTTGGAACGCCATCCCTGTGCACGTCGATTGGGCCAAGGTTTCAACCTCCTTCTGCGAGAGGATTGAGGGAGGGGCCGGTGCTATCCGCCGCCTGCCAGCGCCTCCGATGTCTTGCCGCCGTGGGCGGCGGACCAGCCGTCCGGGTCCTCCAGGAAGGCGCGCACCTCGGCGACGCCGCCGGCGTCCAGATAGCCGCTGTCCTCGACCAGGGCGAGGGCGTCCCACCAGGTGCAGAGGCCGCGCAGCGTCACCCCCATCTCGGCGAGCAGCCTCGTGCTCTGGGGAAAGATACCATAGTGGAAGATCACGAAGGTCTCGTTGATCTCCGCGCCGGCACCGCGCAGGGCCTCGACGAAGTTGACCTTGGAGCCGCCGTCCGTCGCCAGGTCCTCGACCAGCAGGACCTTGGCGCCCTCGTGGAAGGTGCCCTCGATCTGCGCGTTGCGGCCGAAGCCCTTGGGCTTCTTGCGGACGTAGATCATCGGCAGGTCCAGGCGCTCGGCGATCCAGGCGGCGAAGGGGATGCCGGCGGTCTCGCCGCCGGCGATCACGTCCGGCGCATCGGCGGCGGTCGCCTCGCGGATCAGCTCGACGCCCATGTCCATCAGGCGCGACCGGGCCTCGGGAAAGGAGATGATCCGCCGGCAGTCGACGTAGACCGGGCTGGCGCGGCCCGAGGTGAAGACGAAGGGCTGGTCGGGACGGAACAGGATGGCCTCGATGTCGAGCAGGATCTGGGCGGCGGCGCGCGCCGTCTCGGGGCTCTCGGCCATGGCTTTGTCGTGGTCCTTCGAGATCTCTTCCTGTCCTCCTGTTTATCGGTATTCTCGGCCCTGGGCAACGCGGCAGGTCTGGGGACGGCGGCGGCGCCGCTTTACAAGGCCTTTCGGGCCTGCCAAGTAGCTTGATGTGAGCCCCTCGGCAGCGACCGGAACCATGGCCAAGGCCTTCGACCTGACGCTCTACCTGGTGATCGGCCCGGACGACGTCCGCGGTCGGACGGTGGAAGCCGTGACCGCGACGGCGGTCGCCGGCGGCGTGACCCTGGTCCAACTGCGCGACAAGACCGCCTCCGACGCCGAAATGGCGGCCCTGGCCCGGCGCCTGCTGGAGGTGCTGGCCCCGCACGCCCTGCCGCTGATCGTCAACGACCGGGTCGAGGTGGCCCGCGCCGTCGGCGCCGCCGGCATCCACCTCGGCGTCGACGACCGCCCGGCCGCCGAGGCGCGGGCGGTCCTGGGGCCCGAGGCGATCATCGGGGTCTCCGCCGGAACCTTCGAGGAGGCCGATCTGGTCGATCCGGCGGTGGTCGACTACGTTGGCACCGGTGCCGTCTACGCCACGGCGACCAAGGCCGACGCCGGCGCGGCCATCGGCCTCGAGGGCCTCGCCGCGCTGCGCCGTAGGCTCGCGCTGCCGATGGTGGCGATCGGCGGCATCGGTCTTTCGACCGCCGAAGCGGTCGCCGCCACCGGGGTCGAAGGCATCGCCGTGGTCTCGGCGATCTGCGGGGCCGCCGACCCTGAGGCGGCGGCCCGGGACCTGCGCGAGGCGGTGAAGCGGGGCCGCCAGGGCGCGCGCGGGGGCGAAGGGGCCGCTTGAGCCTACGGTCGCGCCCGGCATCGCAGGCTGGGAGAGCTGCGCTGGAGACTGAGACACCGCCCGAGGCGCGGCCCGCTCCACCGCCCCGCCGACGCAGATCCGGCCGGGTCTTCTTCGGCCTGCTGATCGCCTGCGCGCTGCCCGGGGCCTTTCTGGGCCTTGTCGGGGCTGCCGAGTCCGGCCTGCTGCTGAGGCCTCACGAGGCCCTGCCCGGGATCGCCGCCTTCGCCCTGGTGTTCCTCTTCTTCGCCCTGCCGGCCGCGGTCTGCCTGGGACTGCCCCTGCTGTGGCTGCTGCGCCGCCTGGCCCGCGAGAGCTGGTGGGCCTTCGTCCTGGGCGGCGCGCTGGCCGCCGTGTTCTGGGCCGCCCTGGTCCAGGCGCCGGCGGACGACCCCGCGGCGGCCGGCGACGAGGCCGCGACCTGGCGCTTCCTGCTCGCCGTGGCCCTGCCGGGCGGCCTGGCCGGGCTGGGCTTCTGGCTGACCGCCTACCTTCCCGGCGGTTCGCGGCCGCGCCGGACCCGTCGCCAAGCCAGCCTCGAGGGCGATCCTCCGCACTAGGTGGTCGGCCGTGAAGAATTCGGAAGGCGTTGATATTTCTGGCTGAGTGGCGCCTGGGAAGTAATCGTTTTTGCAAGGGATCCGGGTGATGAGCCCGGTTTCCTTGCGATTTGGGATTCCCGAATCGGGCCGCCTCGTGATTCT
>JAKSBE010000267.1 GCA_022361275.1 Kiloniellales bacterium | reverse complement strand
GGCAAGCTCGCCTTCACCGGGGGGATGAACATCGGTGCTCGGCACCTTGCCGACGCGAAGGACAACCCCAAGAAGGCGCTCGACCTCCACTTCAAGGTCCGCGGGCCGGTCGTCGCCGACATCGAGCAGGCGTTCCTGGAAGACTGGTCCTTCGCGACGGGGGCCAACCACCTGCGAGCGAAACCCTTGGAGTTGCCGTGGGCGGGAGATCTCTGGGCCCGGGTGATCATCGACGGGCCCAACGAGGACTTCGAGAAACTGCAATGGATGTACCTGGGCGCAACCAATGCCGCGAGGGAGAGCGTGCGTATCATGACGCCCTACTTCGTGCCGGACCGCGAGCTCGTGGCCAGCCTGAGCGCAGCCGCACTGCGCGGCGTGAAGGTGGAAATCGTCCTGCCCGAGGAAAGCAACCTTCCATTCGTGAGTTGGGCGACCGATGCCATGCTCTGGCAGGTGCTCGAACACGGCGTGCGGGTTTATCGTCAACCCCCGCCGTTCGCGCATTCCAAACTCTTCGTCGTCGATGGTCACTATGCGATCGTGGGATCCGGCAACTTCGACGCCCGGAGCCTGCGCCTCAACTTCGAGTTCAACCTGGAGATATACGACGAGGAATTCGTTTCCCTGCTCGCGCGGCATGTTGACCAAGCCAAGGCCCGTTCGGCCCTGATCACACTTTCCGAAATGGACGGCCGCCCTTTGGTCATCAAGCTTCGTGACGGCTTCGCGCGTTTGTTCGCGCCCTACTTGTAAAGACGAGGCGCGGGTCGAGCCTGTCGGTGAGTTTCCGTTGCTGCCGTGGTCGACCTGGCAGTACAGAACACCACTAGGCTGCAAAGCTGTTCCATGCACCGCGAGTCAACAAATTTGGATCGATCTGAGGGGGAGGGTGCGATTTGGCCATCGTCTGATTCCAGTCAGGCGGTGGCTAGATCAAGATCGGGTCAGATCGAATCGATTCTGACCCGTGAATCTTGATCTACCTTAATAAGTTAGAGCGTGATTCACGCCTCCCGCCGTTCCGGCGTGAGACGATCACGCTCTAG
>JAKSBE010000304.1 GCA_022361275.1 Kiloniellales bacterium | reverse complement strand
TGGGCCTCCAGGAAGAGCCCGGCGATGCCGACCGCGAGGCCGGCGCGGCCGAGCTCGGCGACCTGCCGTCGCCGCCCGCCCGAGGCCGCGGCGTTGGGATCGCGCATCTGCAGGGCGTGGGAGACGTCGAAGATCAGGGGCGCGTCGCCGCTGGCGTCCTTCATGGTCTGGAAGCCGAGCATGTCGACCACCAGGTTGTCGTAGCCGAAGCAGGCCCCACGCTCGCAGAGCATCACCTTGTCGTTGCCGCACTCGCGCAGCTTCTCGACCAGGTTCTTGACCTGCGGCGGGCTCATGAACTGCGGCTTCTTGACGTGGACCGGCGCCCCGGTCCGGGCGATGGCGGCGACCAGGTCGGTCTGCCGCGCCAGGAAGGCCGGGATCTGGAGGATGTCGCAGACCTCGGCGACGGGCGCGGCCTGGGCAATCTCGTGGACGTCGGTGATCACCGGGACCTGGAAGCGCTGCTTGACCTTCTGCAGGACCCGTAGCCCCTCCTCCAGGCCCGGGCCGCGGAAGGAGTGCACGGAGGAGCGGTTCGCCTTGTCGAAGGAGGCCTTGAAGACGTAGGGGATGCCCAGCTTCCCGGTCACCTCGACGAAGTGCTCGGCGGCCCGGAAGGCCAGGTCCTGGGATTCGATCACATTGATCCCGCCGATCAGGGTCATCGGCCGGCTGTTGCCGATCGGGATCTCGGCCACGGTCACGGTCGTCATGGAGCGTCTCTCCTGGCTCGATGCTGCGAAGCCCCGCGCCGGTGGCGAGGCAGGGGTCGCTTGTCTTCTAGAGCGCCGCCAGCCGCTCGGTCAGCAGTTTGAAGAAGCGGTCGTCGTCGATCTCGTCGATCACCCGGCAGTTCCTGGGCTCTTCGGTGCTGCCCCACCAGTCAACCACGGTCATGCCCATGGTGGCTTCCGACGCGGTCTCGATCCGGACGTTGCAGTCGCGCCCGGAGAAGATCGCCGGCTCCAGCAGATAGGCGATCACGCAGGGGTCGTGCAGCGGCCCGCCGTCCCGGGCGTACTTCTCGGCGTCGTGGGCGCCGTAGGACGCCATCATGCCCGCCGCCGCCTTCGCCACCGGCGTCTCCAGGGCGCGCACCGCGGCGATCCGCTCCGCCGTCATCAGCGCCTTGTGGGTCACGTCCAGCGGCATCATGGTCAGCGGCACCCCGCTGGTAAAGACCACCTGGGCGGCGTGGGGGTCGACGTGGATGTTGAACTCGGCCGCCGGCGTCGTGTTGCCGCCGGCGAAGAAGCCGCCGCCCATCAGGACGATCTCGCGGATCCTCGGCAGGATGCCCGGTTCCTTGACGATCGCCATCGCGATGTTGGTCAGCGGCCCGATGGGGCAGAGCGTGACGCCTTGGTCCCCGGCCGCCATCAGGCTGTCGACCAGCCAGTCGACCGCGTGCTGTGGCTGCAGCGGCATGTCCGGCTCGGGCAGCGGCGCGTGGCCCAGGCCGTCGTGGCCGTGGAAGGACTCGGCCGTCACCAGGGGGCGCAGCATCGGCCGGCTGCAGCCGGCGAAGACCTTGACGTCGCCGCGCCCCGCCAACTCGCAGACCTTGCGGGCGTTCTTCGAGGTCAGCGCCAGCGGCACGTTGCCGGCGACCGTGGTGACGCCGAGCAGATCGAGCTCGGGCGAGGCCAGGGCCAGCCAGATGGCGATGGCGTCGTCGGTCCCGGGATCGCTGTCGATGATGATGGGGCGTGGCGCCACGCTGGAACCTCCCTTCGTGAACTCGTCTTTCCAGTCTAGCCGACCTCAAGCGCGCTGCAGCAGGTCCCAGGCATTGCCGTAGAGGTCCTCGAAGACCGCGACGGTGCCGTAGGCCTCCTCCCGCGGCGCTTCGCGGAAGACCACGTCCCTGGCGCGGTAGTCCCTGTAGTCGCGCCAGAAGTCGTCGGTCTCCAGGAACAGGAAGACCCGGCCGCCGGCCTGGTCGCCGATTCGCGCGGCCTGCTCCGGCGTCGCCGCGCGCGCCAGCAGCAGGCGGGCCTCACGCGACCCCGGCGGCGCCAGGACCACCCAGCGCTTTTCGCCTTCCAGCTGCCGGTCTTCGACCACACCGAAGCCCAGCTTCCCGACGTAGAAGGCCATCGCCTCGTCGTAGTCCCGGACCAGCAGGGCGACCAGGCCAAGGTGCTGCGGCATCCTTTCCGTTCCTAAGGTTCCTGCCATCGTCTCACTAGCCATCGTCTCACTAGCAGTGATCGGCGGATTCGGACAGCCCTTCGATCAGGAAAGATCCTTGCGCTCTTCCCTGTCACCGCCCTGTCACGGCGACACGGCAAGATAGAGTTTTATCCGGTGCGAGAACCGTTATAGTGGCATCGCCGCTTCCTGCGATCCGGCGTCGTTGGGCAGGTTTCTGGGAGGAACGTCGACGATGATCAAGCGAAATGACGCAAGCGCCTTGTGGCCGGCCCTGGCCCTCCTGCTGGCCTTCGGCCTCTTTCTGTGGCCGGCCCCGGCGGCCGCGGTGCCGATTCAGGGCGCCTGCAGCGGCGGCACCGATGCCGCCCCGCGGATCGCCTTGATCTCCGCCTTCTCCGGCGAGGCCGACCGCTTCATCGACGAGATGCAGCTCGACGACGGCGACAACGCCTTCGAGGGCTGCGTGGTGATCAACGGCCATCGCTTCGCCACCGGCCGGCTGCGCGGCCAGGACGTGGTCGTGGTGCTGACCAACATCTCCATCGTCAACGCCACCATGGTCACCCAGCTCGCCTTGGAGCGCTTCAAGGTCTCGGCCATCGTCTTCAGCGGCATCGCCGGCGGCATCGGCGGCCTGGGGGCCAACGACGAGAATCCGGCGACCCCCAACGAGGCGCCCATCGGCTCTGTGGTGATCCCGCGGCGCTGGGGCTTCCATCAGGAGATGTACTTCAACAACAAGGGCAAGCAGGTGCCCTGCGCCTTCCTGCCCGGGCTGAAGCTCAACCACAGCCTCCAGGACGCCGCGGCCGAGGCCAAGAGCTGCAACTTCGTCTTCGGCAGCGAGCGGCGGCCCGGCCGCGCCGAGCGTGACTCCCTCTTCCGGCCGGACGCCAAGAACGCCTTCCTGCGCGACACCAACGTCAGCTCGGCCGCCGCCCCGCAGTTCTTCCTGAACGAGCAGGATCAGCAGCAGCTCCGCGCCGTGCCCTTTCCGGGCGCGCCCGCCAATCCGGAGACCGACCAGGATCTGAAGTTCTGGTTCCCGGTCGACGAGACCCTCCTCGCGGCGGCCCAGGGTCTCTCCGTCGAGCTTCTGGACTGCGCCGAGCTTGGCCCCGACGGGACCTGCACCGGCACGCCGCTGGAGCCGGCCCCGCAGCTCATCGTCGGCCAGAACGGCGTCTCCGGGCCGACCTTCGCCGACAACGCCCGCTACCGCGCCTTCGTCGCCCGGACCCTGAACTTCGACGAGGACGGCAACAGCGGCGAGGAGACCGACGTGCTGGTCCTGGACATGGAGACCACCGCCTCGGCCATGGTCGCCGACTCCGCCAGCGTGCCCTTCATCGCCGTGCGCAGCGTCTCCGACCTGGCGGGCGGCGGCGACTCGGCCGCGGGCGAGCTCGAGACCTTCTTCGCCGTGGCCGCCGAGAACCAGGCCCGGGTCGTCCTCGCGCTGCTCGACGCCCTCTAGGCCGGCTCCGCTTTCCGGCTAGACCGCGCTACACTGCCGGCGCTTTGCGCCGAGGTGGAGCCGCGATGGAGGAGGAGACCTGCGCCCTGTGCCGGCGCCCGCTAGCCCGGCGGCGCGAGAAGCATCACCTGGTGCCGCGCAGCTTCGGCGGGCGCGAGACCGTCGAGCTGCATCCGATCTGCCACCGCAAGGTCCACGACGTCTTGGGCGAGCGCGAGCTGGCGCAGGACTACGCCACGCCCGAGGCCCTGCGCCGTCATCCCGAGATCGCGCGCTTCCTGCGCTGGCTGAGGAACAAGCCGGCCGACTTCCACAAGCTGACCCGGCCCAGCGCCGGCCGCAGGCGGCGGCGATGAGCGACGACTTCGCCAGCAAGCCGGCGGCGCGGGGCGCGGTCTGGGACCGCCTGCAGGAGGAGCGCCTGGCCGCCTTTCCCTTCCCGCCCCACGGCCGGATCCCGAACTTCAAGGGCGCGGCGCAGGCGGCCGCGCGGCTCTTCGAGATCCCGGCCTTCCGCGACGCCAGGCGGATCAAGGTCAACCCCGACGCGGCTCAGCGTCCGGTCCGCGCCGAGGCGCTGCGCCGCGGGATCACGGTCTTCGTGCCGAGCCCGCGCCTGGCCGGCGGCTTCATGAAGCTCGACCCGGCCCAGATCTCGCCGGAGGACATTCCGGCGGCGACCATGATGTCCAGGTGCCGGCGCTTCGCCGAGGAGGTCGCCCTGACCGATCTGCCGCAGCTCGACGCCATCGTCTGCGGCTCGGTCGCGGTGACCGCCGCCGGTTTCCGCTGCGGCAAGGGCGAGGGCTACAGCGACCTGGAGTTCGCGATCCTCGCCGAGCTGGGCCATGCGCCGGTGCCGGTCGCGACCACGGTCCACGACGTGCAGCTGGTCGGCGGCTTTCCGCAAGCCGCCAACGACCTGCCGCTGAGTTTCATCGTCACGCCGAGCCGGACCCACGTCGTGGCCCGGCCGCCGGCGCCGCCCAGCGGCATCGACTGGGCCCGTCTCACCCCGGCCGACCTCGAGGCCATGCCGGTACTGGCCGAGCTGAAGGCTCTGCAGGACACCGCCTAGAGCAGCCCGCGTTCGATCGAACGCGGGCTGCTCTCGCTATATGAAACAGATCAAACTATCTGCGCCTGATTGAGTCCAATTAGGCGCAGATAGTTTGATCTAGACGCTCGGCCGGCCCGCGATCGCGGTCTCGACGATGGCGGCGATCCGCTCGCGCTCATCGCCGACCAGCGGCAGGCGCGGCCGGCGCACCCACTCGGCGCCCTCGCCGGCGATCTGGTTGGCCAGCTTGATGAACTGCACCAGCTTCTTGTCGACGTCGAGGTGCAGCAGCGGCATGAACCAGCGGTAGAGCGCCACGGCCTCCTCGACCCGGCCCTCCTTGGCCAGGCGGTAGAGCGCCACGGCCTCCCTGGGAAAGGCGTTGACGAGCCCGGCGACCCAGCCGGCGGCGCCGAACAGAAGGTTCTCCAGGACCAGGTCGTCGACCCCGCAGAACAGCACGTAGCGGTCGCCGCAGACATTGAACATGTCGGTGATCCGGCGGCTGTCGTGCGAGGATTCCTTGACCGCGACGATGGTTTCGCTCTTGGCCAGCTTCAGGAAGGCCTCCGGACTGAGGTCGACCTTGTAGCTGACCGGGTTGTTGTAGATCATGATCGGCAGGTCGCTGGCTGCGGCCAGGGTCTCGAAGTGAGCCAGGGCCTCGCGCTCGTCCTGCTCGTAGACCATGCAGGGCAGGGCCATCAGGCCCGCGCAGCCGGCGCGCTCGGCGCGCTTCGCGTGGGCGATGCCCAGCTCGGTGGTGTACTCGGCGACGCCCGAGAGCACCGGGATCCGGCCGGCCGCGGTCTCGACCGCGCAGCGCAGCACCGCCTCCTTCTCCTCCGGGGCGAGGGAGCTGTTCTCGCCCAGGGTGCCGAGCATGACCAGGCCTTCGCAGCCCGCCCCCAGGCAGGACTCGATGTGCCGCGCCGTCGCCTCAAGGTCGAGGCTCTCGTCCTGCTTGAACTCGGTCATCAGGGCGGGGAAGACGCCCGACCAGTCGATCGTCATCACGGACTCCCCTTCGTCTCGGGTGGACTGGCTCAGCTTGAAGTTTTCTTAGTCTTCCACAGCGGAAATATGCTAGCAATATATTTGTACCGGGACCCGTTGAAATTCCTAAGGAATTCCAGTCCGGGCCGCGGCGGAGGAGCAGATGAGACCTGGGGACGGACAAAAGCGGCTGGCCGACGAGGCCTTCCGGCGTCTGGAGGAGATGATCATCTCCCTGCGCCTGAAGCCGGGCCAGGCGGTCACCGAGCCGGCGCTGGTCGAGATGATCGAGATCGGCCGCACCCCGACCCGCGAGGCGGTCCAGCGCCTGGCGGCCCAGGGCCTGATCCGGGTCCAGGCCGGCAAGGGCCTGGTGATCACCGAGGTCAATCCCTTCGACCACTTGGCGCTGATCGAGGCCCGCGCGGTGCTCGAGCGCCTGCTGGCGCGGCGGGCGGCGGCCGTGGCCCGGGACGCCTTGCGCCGCGAGCTGGTCGACTGTGCGGTCAGCATGACGCGGCGTGCCGAGGCCGGCGATCTCGAGGGCTTCATGCGCCAGGACAAGACCTTCGACACCATCGTCGCCCAGGGTGCGCGCAACCGCTTCGCCACGGCCGCGGTCGCGCCCATGCAGACCTTGAGCCGCCGCTTCTGGTACGCCCATCAGGCCGGCACCGACCTGGAGCCCACGGCGCGGCTCCACGTCGCGGTCATGGGGGCGATCGTCGAGGCCGACCCCGAGGCCGCCGGCAGGGCCAGCGACGCCCTGATGGACGAACTGCGACAGGCCGCCAAGCGAGTGCTGGAGGCCGAGGCGGCGGGGGACCTGGTCCTCAGCCGCTGAGCCGGGCCGGGCGACGCCTCCGCCTTCGCGGAACCCCGGCGCTACTGATCGATCACCCAGGGCTCCGCCTCGGCGGCGGCGCGCCAGGTCTTCATCGCCGGACAGGACCAGACCGCGTCGCGGTAGGCCGCGGTCGCCCCCTCCAGCGAGACCCCGTAAGTGACGAAGCGGCCGACCACCGGGGCGAAAAAGGCGTCGGCGATGCCGAAGCGCCCGAAAAGGAAGTCGCCGCCCCGGCCGAAGCTCTGCCGACAGACCTCCCAGATCTCGACGATCCGCAGGATGTCGGCGGCGACGCCCGGCGCGTCGTGGCCGCGTCCGGGGAAACGTCCGCGCAGGTCCATCGGCAGGTGCGCGCGCAGCGCAGCGAAGCCGGCATGCATCTCGGCGGTGATGGCGCGCGCCTGGGCGCGCAGCTTCCGGTCTTCGGGCCAGAGGCCGGCCTCCGGAAAGAGCTCCGCCAAGTACTCGCCGATGGCCAGGCTGTCCCAGATGGTCAGCTCGCCGTGCTTCAGGCTGGGCACGCGGCCGCTCGGAGAATGGGCGCGGATCGCCGCCTTGGTCTCGGGCCGGTCCAGGGGGATCACGACCTCGTCGAAATCGGCGCCGCTGGCCTCCAGGATCAGCCAGCCGCGCAGCGACCAGGAGGAGTAGTTCTTGTTCCCGAGGATGATGGTAAAGTCGGCCAAGTCGAGCCCTCCCTGTCGTGACGTGACCCTGTCGTGACGTGACCGGCATTTAGCGACGCTGCCGCCCATGAGGCAAGCGCAAGGCGGCGCCGGGGCTTTCGCGCACCCCCGGACGAGGCCCCTGCCATGCCTGCCCCTGCCATGCCTGCCGCCGCCCCTCGCCGATGACCCCGGATCTCGCCCTGATCGTTGCGGCAGGGGCCGGTCTGGCGGGCTTCGTGGCCGGTCTCGCCGGCTTCGGCACCGGACTGGTCGCCCTGGGCGTCTGGCTGCACGTCCTCGATCCCCTGCTGGCCGCGCCCCTGGTGGTGATCTGCGCGGTGGTCGGCCACTTCCAGTCGCTCTGGAGCCTGCGTCGACGGCTGGTCTGGTCGCGCCTCCGGCCCTTCCTCGCCGGCGGCCTGCCGGGCGTGCCGCTGGGCACGCTGCTGCTCGGCCTTCTCGATCCGGAGGTCTTTCGCGGCCTGGTCGGCGTCTTCCTGCTGGTCTACGCCGGGACCCTGCTGCTGCTGCGCCAGATGCCGGTCCTGAACTTCGGCGGCCGTCTGGCCGACGCGGCGGTCGGGCTCGGCGGGGGCGTCTTGGGCGGCTTCGCCGGCCTCTCAGGTCCGCTGCCCACCATCTGGTGCAGCCTCAAGGGCTGGAGCAAGGACGAGCAGCGCAGCGTCTTTCAGGGCTTCAACCTCTCGATCCTGAGCCTCGCGCTGATCTCCCAGGCGCTGGGCGGGGTCGTGACCCGCGAGGTTCTGCTGCTGGGCCTGGTCTGCCTGCCGGCGACCTCGCTGGGCGCCTGGCTGGGCCGGTGCAGCTACGACCGGATCGACGACCGGCAGTTCCGGCGCCTGGTCCTTTGGCTGTTGCTGGCGTCGGGCGCCGCGCTTACGGTCAGCAACCTGCCGTGATCCGGCAGGAGACCGAGGGGAATGGGGAGCGAAGGACCTTGCTGCGACATCTGACGACCCGGGCCGGGAAGGACGCCGTCACCATCACGCCACTCACCGAGGCGGAGCTCGAACCCTGGCTGGCGGCGCAGCCGGCCGCGACCCGGCGCTGGGTCGAGCGCATCGGCTTCGCGGCGCGGCCCGGCAAGACCGCCCTGCTGCCGGATGCCGAGGGCGGGCTGTCGCGGGTCCTGCTGGGAGTCGAGACGGGCGAGGACCTCTGGTCCTACGGCGGCCTGCCCGGCAGCCTGCCGCTGGGCCGCTACCGGCTGGACGAGGCGGTGACCGCGGCGGCCGCGGGCCGGGCCGCGCTCGGCTGGGCCCTCGGCGGCTACGCCTTCACCCGCTACAAGAAACCCGAACGAGACTTCGCCGTCCTGGTCTGGCCCGAGGGCGTGGACAAGGCGGCGGTGACCCGGGCCGCCGAGGCGACCTTCCTGGTCCGCGATCTGGTCAACACGCCGGCCGAGGACCTGGGCCCGCCCCAGCTCGCCGAGGCGGTCAAGACCGTGGGGGGCAAGTACGACGCCAAGGTCACGGTCACCACCGGGGCGGCGCTGCTCGAGCACAACTATCCGACGATCCACACCGTCGGCCGGGCCGCCGAGCGGGCGCCGCGCCTGATCGACCTGCGCTGGGGCAGCAAGGGCCCGCGGGTCACCCTGGTCGGCAAGGGGGTCTGCTTCGACAGCGGCGGCCTGGACCTCAAGTCCGCGGCCGGCATGAAGCTGATGAAGAAGGACATGGGCGGCGCCGCGCACGTCCTGGGCCTGGCCCAGATGATCATGGCCGCCAAGCTGCCGCTGCGCCTGCGGCTTCTGATCCCGGCGGTCGAGAACAGCGTGGCGGGCAACGCCTTTCGCCCTCTGGACGTGATCAAGACCCGCCAGGGGCTGACCGTGGAGATCGGCAACACCGATGCCGAGGGCCGGCTGATCCTCTGCGACGCCCTGACCGAGGCGGACCGGGAGGAACCCGAGCTGCTGGTCGACTTCGCGACCCTGACCGGAGCCGCGCGGGTCGCCCTCGGCAGCGAGCTTCCGGCCCTGTTCTGCAACGACGACGTCACCGCGGCCGCCGCGCTGGACCACGGCCTGGCGGTCCAGGACCCGCTGTGGCGCCTGCCCCTCCATGCGCCCTACAAGCCGCTGCTGGACAGCAAGGTCGCCGACCTCAACAACGTCTCGGAGGGCGGCTACGGCGGCGCGATCACCGCCGCGCTCTTCCTCGAGACCTTCGTGGCCAAGGCCAAGGCCTGGATCCACATCGACGTCATGGCCTGGAACCTCTCCGCGAAGCCGGGCCGCCCCGTCGGCGGCGAGGCCATGGGCCTGCGCGCCCTCTACGGCCTGATCCAGGAACTGGCGGAGTCCTCGACAGGCGGCGGGCGCTGAGGTCCAGTCCCGGCCGGCCTCAGGACGCCCGCAGGGACTGATACCAAGGCGCGCTGATCAGAGACCTTCCACGGTGGGCCGTCACTTGACGGCGATCACCGTCATGGCCGCCAGGTTGGCGACCTTGTGGGACACGCTGCCCAGCAAGGCGCCTTCGAGGTCACCGAGGCCGCGGCTGCCCAGCACGATGGCGTCGGCGCCGTTCCGCCTGGCGAAATCCACGATCGTGCGGGCCGGAGGGCCGGTTCTGACCTCGGTCTTGACCGAGGACACCCCGGCGTCCCGGGCCGCCCGGGTGGCAGCCTCCAGGATGCGCTTGGTCATGTCGTCCAGGACGTACTGCGGCTCGCCGGTCAGGTGCTCGAGCTCCAGGTAGCGCCTGATCTCCGGCGTGACCTTGATCTCCTTGGTGACGGTCAGCAGCGTCAGCCGGGATCCGAACTTGGAGGCCAGGGCACTGGCCACTTCGGCGGCCTTGAGCGCGTGGTCGGAGCCGTCGACGGCGCAGACGATGTTCTCGAACATGGACTTCCCTCTCCGCGGCGCCTGAGCATGCATCTCCTCATGGAACGATAGCGCCGGACCGGGCCCCGGGCTGTCGCGGGCGCGCCCTTCGAGGCAAAGCCGGCGACGCCGTCGCCCTGCTCCGGAGGCTGACCCGCCTCGGCGCGACGCATCTTCCGATTCTAGATCAAACTGTGCGCAATTGGACTCAATCAGGCGCAGATAACTTGACCTATTTCATATAGCGAGAGCAGCTTATCCGCGTTCGAATGAACGCAGGCTGCTCTAGGCTGGCGGCCTGCGAGAAACGCCGATGGCAGTCTCTACAGGTGTCAATCCGGTTGCCGACGGACGTTGTGCTGTCCCTCCGCAGTGATGGCAACGAAGGAACTGGCGCTAGGGCTCTGGCTTCGGACGAGACGGGTCTTCGGGTCAAATTCGAACTCTACGAGGTCACCGGAAAGGCCCGCAGCAAACCTCAAGGTGTGCGGCGCCTCCCAACCGATGAACTCGTGCCACAACGCGGGCGACGCGTCGTGTGCAAGACGGATCTGCACGCGATCCGCCAACTGCCGGTCTCGAAGACCGGGCAAGAGATTATCCGCGGAAAACAGAACGAAGCCTTGAAACCGCCCGAGCGGCAGCACGAGATAAGCTTCGTCGGGCGACCATACATCGGTGAAGTAACCAAGGGAGCTCGCCAGCGACGTCGGGTCCGCGGGAACAAAGGGCTCCGCTTGGCCTGTCTTCTCGTCCCGCACGAGTATGCGATCCACAGTCATCTGCTGCGGTGGCTCCGAGTCGGCGCCAACAAGCTCACCGTAGAACTCCACGACGAGTCCGTGTGCCGCGTTCGCAGCCGAGGCAATCGGAGTTCCTTCTGTTTGGCCGGACCCTTCCGCATCCGGATCGCAGCCCCAGAGCAGAGCCCCAACAAACAGAGCGGACAGCAAGAGACTGAAGGATCTTCCTGCCGGTCTTGCCAAGAGCGCCGTTTCCTTATGCATCAGTAGGGACTCCAGCGCTTGATCACTTCCAGCAACTGCTCCCAGGCACTCTTCTCATTGAAATTGGCAGCAGTGATTGCGTCAGGTGGCACAGCGATGGCGCCCGAAAGCCAAGGAGTAAGTCTCAAAGCTGCTCGCTTCGTATAGACCTGGACCGATCCGATCCCAATGAACCTCATAGACTTTTCCCAAGGAGTAGAGCCAGGTGTGCTGCCCTCCGCGAGAGGCGGCGACATCAAATTTAATCTTCTTCAACTTGTCGAAGTTACTTGTATCTTTATCAGTTGGATCTCTCTGGCCGCCAATTCCTGAAAAACTTTTGTAGTTAGGATCAGCCCTGGCCGTCGGATTATAGTTGATAACCAAGTGAGAGATGGATATGTCGTAATATCTCCTTACCGTGGCGACGCTCTTGTAGTAAGAATACGTATGCTCCAGGTCACCATCCCTTGGATGATTCACATCCGGGTTGTAGTAGATACCTTTCCATCCATGCGTATCAACCAAATAAGCGAGGAGCTGTGTACCGTACTCACCCAAGCGGCCGACGCGATCTACGGCCGATTGGTTGCCGGTTTTATCGAAAGCATATTTCAGCACGTTGATTATGTAGGTGATACAGTCTGTTGGAGTCTTATCAGGATATGCCGACGCGATTTGGCTACCGACCTCATGGCTATGATTGTTGTATAGATCGATCATCTTCTTGTAGGCATGATCGGTGAATCCTGTCATACAAGCCCCCCATAAACAACTACCGGCGTCACGATCAACGGAAAACCGCCACTCTCCATAGGCGAAAATGCCCGCAATCTGACTTCTCTTGAGGCGGATCTTCGGTCAGATCCAGATAAGGTCTATCCCTGCGAGTGTGGGGAGATATCCGAACTCGATCCGTGGCCGAATTGAAATCGGGTCCATGCCCGCAAATGCGGGTAACGGAACTGATCGTCTCACAAACGAGAAGATGGGCAATATCGATTCTCACTTGGTAGCGGGCCGCCGATGACCGCCGCCGATTGATCTCGAAAGCGGTGACCGAGGCCGCTTCCATGTAAGCCAGTTCATCATGCCGGAGGACGCCCCACAGCTAGGGTGCCGCCTTCGGGGTGCCGATCCCGAAGAGCTCCATGAGCCGGTTTACGCTTTGCTGCGCCTGCGGCGCGGGCGGCGGCGCCGGCCCGCGGTTCAGCACGAAGCAATCGTGGTGATGCGCGCGCAGCTCCGCGCAGGCGGCCTCGGCGGCGGCCGGGTCGGTGAAGGAGGATGCGATCAAGCGGTAGAAGGCGCCCCGCTCGTCGTGCTCCTGGTGGTCGATGAAGAGCTGCTTCTCACCGAGCAGGCCGGCGAAGCTGTCCTTCAGGTGGTGCATCGCCTGGTTGGCGCTGTCGTGCGAGCGGTGGGACGACAGCCGGATCTGCACCGGAAGCAGGGGTCTCCGCCGGGGCAGCGGCGTCCCGCCGGCCTCGGCCCGGGAGGCGCGCGCCGGGGCGGCGGTCCCCGGCGCCGCGCCGGCCTGCCCCGAGATCTCGGTGTCGACCGGATCCGCCGGGAAGGCCCCCACGTGATAGCGGTGGCACTGGGTGCAGTTGCCACCGACCGAGTCCTGGACGTGGCACTCGCTGCAAACCTCTATCTTCGCCGGCGCGAAGTTCGACTGGAAGCTGGTGGGATCGAAGCCCTCGTAGCTGCCGGCGTAGTCGGCACCGGCGTCGATCCGGTGGCAGGTCCCGCAGCCCTTCTCGCCGACGATCCGGAAGTGCGAGGCATGGTCGAACTCGGTGAAGCCGCTGTGGCCCGGATCCGGCGTGAAGGGGCGCCAGTTGACCAGCAGCCGGCCGCTGTGCGCCGCCGTGCCGTCCCCCTCCAGGCTGTGGCAGCGGGTACACTGCCCTGGGACCTTCTCGCTCCGCAAGAGCGCCAGCAGGGTCTGGCCGTGATGCTGAGCGGCGGTGCCCTGGGATCGCGCGGCGATGTCGAGCCAGGAGCGCACGAAGGGATCCCGGTGTTCGTTCGGCCGGTAGTAGAGGGTGTATCCCTTGCGGAACCAGCCGCCGTACTCGGACCAGGCTTCCGAATCGACCTCGGCTTCGATCGCTTTCGAGGCTGCCGGTACGGGACGGGTGACGAGGTCCTTGGAGGCGCGGCCGAGCCGGCGGTGCAGAATCTCGGCTTCCAGACCTGGGAACCAGGCCTCGCGCGCGGCCAGGACGGCGTCGAGGGGAACCTTGGCGACCATGTCGCCCTGGGTGGCCTCGTCGAGGTGATGGCCGAGGGTATGGGCGACCTTGGCGCTGAGGGACTCCGGCCCCAAGGCGACGAAGTCGTAGATCAGGTCCTTGATCGCCCAGGCGACCCGGCGAAGAGCGTCGAGATCCTCGGCGTCGGCGTCCTCCAGGGCCGTCAGGTCCAGAGGCTCGATCCGTTCCAGGTCCTCCGCCAACTGATCGTCGGCGGCGATCAGCAGCCTCATGAAGGGGGATATGGAGCCGCGCGGCGCGCCTTCCGGCCATTGGCCGATCTCGACGCCGGCCCGGCGCAGGCTTTCCAGGTCCAGACCCGGAATGGCCAGCACGGGGATGCCCTTGGTTCCGTCCCCTTCCTGGCCTTCGACGTCCCGGTCTTCGACGTTCTGGCCCTTGATGTCCTGCGCATGGCAGGACGCGCAGGTCTCCTCGAAGGGCTTCACCAGCATGTGCCGCTCGGTGGCGTCCGGGGTGTGGCAGTCCTTGCAGACCCGCGGCGCGCCCGCCACCTCGGCCTTGGCGAAGTTGCGCGCGAAGTGGGCCTGATGGTCGAAGACCAGGCGGGTTCGCCGCAGGTAGGGATAGCGCTCGAAGGGCGGGTGGCCCTCGGCGAAGCTTCGGAACTTGATCTCGTGGCAGCTCTGGCAACGCGCGTTGGAGACCGCCGTGACGTCGAACTCCGCCCCCATGTGTTCGATGTGGCAGGCCGAGCAGGCAATCCCGTTGTCTATCGCTTCGGGCAGCGGCAGGAGCCTCGCGCTGATCGACTGCAGGACTCCAGGCTTCGCGTGCCAGTCCCGGGCCCTGGCCTCCGAGGTCAGGCGCTGCAGTTCGCTCCGCGGCAGGCTGTGGGGCCGCAGCGCGTCGCCGCCGCGGTCGTGGCAGGCGGTGCACTTGGCGCTGTCGGCAGCGGCGTCGTCGCGGCGGAAGGCGGCCAGGATCCAGTTCCCCCGGTCGAAGACCACGTGGCACTGGCCGCAGTCGGTCAGCTCGCCATGGCCCTTGATCCTCTGGCCTGCGGGAATGGAGAGCATGTTGTGCGTGCTCGCGAAGGACACGAGCAGGATCGAGACCACGGTCGCCGTGATCCAGAAGTTGAGCCGCCCGCGCAGGTTCCGAAGGCTCGGCTGCGGCGTGCAGGCTGGGCGGATGCGGCAGCAGCTGCCGTCGGGAAAGGGTCCCTCGGCACAGGGCCCGCCCTGGGCCTCGGGCCGGCCGCAGCTCCAGCTTTCGCCGCTGCGCCGCGGCTGGCATTCGCTGGCCTGCTGGCAGCGTCCCCTGGCGCTCGGTCCCCGCGGGCAGGGCCGGCCTTCCGCCGCATAGCCGCAAAGCCAGAGGTCCGACGGCCGGTTGTAGGCGGTCTTGCGAAAGTCGAAGCTCTGGAACCGGCGGATCATGGCGTCGCGGTCCCGAAGGCGTAGGCGAGCAGGGCGTGGGTGATCGCCAGCAGCAACGCGGCGATGCTCACGGGGATGTGGATGAACAGCCAGGCCTTGAGCGCGAGCTGCAGGGCGTACTGTTGGTCGAGGACGTCCTTCGCCTCGGCGATCTCCTGCAGCTTCTCCAGCAGGTCGCAGGCGTCGGGCTTGGCACTGTGGCGCACGGCTCTGAACTGGGCGTCCAAGCGCCAGGCATGCCGTCTCGACCCCACCAGGTGGGCCAGGAGGTTTCGGGGCTTGCGGAGGAAGGGCGCCAGAACCTTGAGATAGAAGTCGGAGATGCGCGGGTCCTCGGAATTGCCGACCGCCTTCAGGGCGAGGCACTCCGCCTCCTTCCGAAGATCCGACCGGAACGCGGGAATGCGCTCGAAGACGATCCGTTCCCGATGGCGCTTCAGCCTGCCCGGCAGGACACGCGACAGCAGGAGCCCCAGGATGCCGGTCGCGAAGGCGAGCACCGAAGCCCACCAGAGGGCCTTTTCAAAAGGGCCGTTGGGCAGCCTGAAATTGGAGTGGAGGAAGAACAGCCCGAAGGCCAGGATGCCGACATAGACATGGGTCTGGAACCAGACGGCCGCCGGCAGGAGCGGCAGCACGGACAGCCTCTTCCTGACGTTCAGCAGGGCGAGAAGGAGCGTCATGACGAAGAGGATCCAGCCGGTCAGGTAGGTGCCGTCCCGCAGAGAGATTTCATAGATCCTTTCCGCGAGATAGAGCAGCGAGCCGGCGAGCAGCAGCAAGGCGAGGCTGACGATGCGACGGCGCCAGAAGGCGGTCATCGGTCCGCTCCCCGCCGGCGTGCCGGCTGGTCGGCTTGACCGGATCGTCCTCTCTCTGCGCAGGGTGAGGGGGCGCACGGCCCGGAAGGCCAAAGCCCGGACCTCGGATCCTGGGTGAAATTCACAGCCCGACTCTTCGGCGTCCTTGAGAGTTTCATCTCGCTCGGCAAAACCAATGAAGCTCACCGCAGGCCCTCCGGACGCCTCGACGGGCGTCGACACCGCGGCTTTTTGCTGACGGGATCTTCTTGGATATTCGCCGGATTTTGGTGAGATATTAATGTGTCAATATTTAGAGAATACACATTCTTTACGTAATAAACACAAACAAGAGGAAGACATATCCTCGTTATTTATATCTGAATATTTATCTGTCCGGGGCGGGGCGAGCGGGCTGGGTGGCGCATGTCCCCCAGTCGCGGCGGGCATGCGCCGGGCCGATCGGATACCCAAGTTCACCCCTTTGTCCGCAAGCGGCGGCGTCTGCCGTCCTCTCGCTCCGCGGCGCTTCCAACGGGTCTTGTCCCCTGTGTCCAGTCTTGGCGTCGGAGCGCCGGATGCCGGGGGCGTCGCACGTTCGAACGGCAGCAGCGAGTTTGGGATTATCCGCCGTGGATGGGAAGACCCGCTTCGTAAGGCATGAGTAACGAAAGCGTAAGTTTTGCGTAAAGCCACAAAATAACTTCAGGCCGAATCGTTTTGGCTACGGCTAGTCTGTCGCCGCGATGGAGAGTGAGCGTGCACGTTCTACTGATCGACGACGACATCGAACTGACGGAAATGTTGATCAACTATCTGGCTGGCGAGGGCTTCAAGGCCTCCGCCGTTCACACCGGCGACGCGGCTGTGGAGGCGGCCCTGTCCAAGAGGCATTCGGTCGTGGTTCTCGACATCATGATGCCGGGCATCGACGGGCTCGAGGTACTGCGCCGCATCCGCCAGCGGAGCTGCGTGCCGATCATCATGCTGAGCGCGAAGGGCAACGACATGGACCGCGTGGTCGGCCTCGAGATGGGCGCCGACGACTACGTGCCCAAGCCCTGCAACCCGCGCGAGCTGGTGGCCCGGCTGCGGGCGGTGCTGCGCCGGACCGTCGGACAGGCGCGGGAGACGATGGCCCGTTCCTTCGCCTTCGGTCCGCTGCGCCTGCTGCCGGCGCAGCGGCGGGTCGAGTACGACGGCGCCGTGCTCGAGCTCACGGTCTCTGAGTTCAACATCCTGGAATGCCTGATGCGCGAAGCGGACCGCGTGGTCACCAAGGACGAGCTGTCCCTCAAGGTCCTGGGGCGGCCGCGGGACCCCTACGACCGGAGCGTCGACGTGCACGTCAGCAATCTGCGGCAGAAGCTCCATGCCGCGATGCGCGGCGCCTCGGTCATCGAGACCGTGCGCGGCGTCGGCTACCAGATGAGGCAGGACTGAATGCGCAGGCGACTCTTCCTGAAGATCATGATCGGCTTCTGGGTGACCTTCGTCCTGATTTTCGAGGGCCTTTGGGTTATTATTCTGGCCTATGGGCAGTCGAGCCCCTGCGAACGCCTCTATGAGGAACGGGTCGCCCCGGCGCAGGTCGGCGCGGCGGCCTTGGCGGTCCAGTTCGGCGGTATCCCCGCCCTCGACAAGATGATGGCGGACTGGCCCGAGGCCGATCGGGCGCTGCTTTCGGCCCTGCCCCCGGGCGCGCTCGCGGCGCGGTCGCATCACCCGGCCGATCCGGAGTACTATCTGTCGGAGGCCGTGGCGCCCGACGGCACCCTGTACCAGATCCGCCGTCGCATGCCCCACATCGCGCTGCCGCTCGGCATCAGTCGGCAGCCCTTCATGATCCCGCTCGAGGTGCTCGCGGGCGCCCTTTTAGGCGGGCTTGGCTTCAGCATCGCCCTGGCCTGGTACATCACGCGGCCGATCCGGAGCTTCCGCAAGGGCTTCGCGCACCTTGCGCTCGGCGACCTCGACGTACGCCTCAAGCCGGAGATGGGCGCGCGCCGGGACGAGCTGGCGGACCTCGCGCAGGACTTCGACGCCATGGCCGAACGCCTCCAGAAGCTGGTCGCCGCGCGGGATCAGCTTCTTCACGACGTCTCCCACGAGCTGCGGTCGCCGCTGGCCCGCCTCCAGGTCGCCGTCGGCCTGGCGCGGCAGAATCCCGAGAACCTGGAGGCCACGCTCACCCGGGTCGATCTCGAGGTCCGGCGCCTCGACGCCATGGTGGGCGAGTTGCTGACCCTCTCGCGGGCCGAGAGCGGCGTGTCTCAGCAGAGCGACTACGTGGACTTGGCCTGCCTCGTCAGCACCATCGTCGGCGACGCGCGCTTCGAGGCTGAACCCTCGGGGGTCTGCGTGGAAAGCAAGCTCGACGGCGGCGGCGAAGCCTGGGCCGACGGCTTCATCGTCGAGGGAAGCCCGGAGCTGCTGCGCCGCGCCCTGGAGAACGTCGTTCGCAACGCCCTAAGTGTCTCCGCGGCCGGACAGGTCGTGGCGGTGAGGGTCGTGCGGGACCTCGTGGCCAGGCGGTTCCTGGTCCGTGTCGCGGACGAGGGGCCGGGCCTGCCGGAAGAGAGCCTGTCGTCGATCTTCGAGCCCTTCGTCCGGGGGCCGGCAAACACCGGCACCAAGGGCTTCGGCCTGGGGCTGGCGATCGCCAAGCGGCTGGTCCTCGCCCACGGCGGCAGGATCGAGGCCCGCAATGGCGAAGCCGGCGGGCTGCTCGTGACCGTCAGCCTGCCCATCTCGACCGGCGGAAGGCCGGGCGGCGCCGTCGACCGGCCCCGCTTCGCCGAGAAAATCGGCCTTTGCCGGGCCGGGTGACCGACCCCGCGGTCAGTAGCCGCGTGCCATGTCGACCACGTGCTCCAGCGGCTGCCCCGCCTCGAAGCGGCGGACCTGCGCGACCACGGCGGCGGCGGCGCTGTCGGGGATGGTCATGCTGGCGACGTGGGGCGTGAGAACGACCCGCGGATGGTCCCAGAAAGGGCTTTCCGCCGGCAGCGGCTCCTCGGCAAAGACGTCCAGGGTGGCGCCGCCGATCCGGCCGTCGTCGAGCGCGGCCAGGAGGTCGGATTCGACGATCAGGTCGCCGCGGCCGGAGTTGACGATGGCGGCGCCGCGCGGCAGGGCGGCCAGGGTCCCGGCGTTCAGCAGGCCCCGGGTCTCGGCGGTCGAGGGCAGCAGGCAGACCAGGATGTCGCTCTGCCCGAGGAAGGCCGGCAAGCCCTCGGCACCGGCGAAGCTGGTGACGCCCGGCAGGGACTTGGGGCTCCGGCTCCAGCCCGCGACCGGGAAGCCGAAGCTCAACAGGCGCCGGGCGGCGTCCTGGCCGAGCACCCCCAGGCCCATGACCCCGACCCGGCGCTCCTGCGGTCCGATCTGCGAGATCTCACGCCACGCACGGGCGCGCTGCTGGGCCAGGTAGTCGAGCATGAAGCGGTGGTGGTAGAGCACGCTCATCACCACGAACTCGGTCATCCCGGTGGTCAGGCCCGGCTCGACCATGCGCACCACCGGCACCGTGGGGGGCAGTTCCGGGTCGCTGGCCAGGTGGTCGATCCCGGCGCCGATCGAGAAGATCGCCTTGAGGTTCGGCAGGCCTGCCAGCAGGCCCGGCGGCGGCGCCCAGACCAGGGCGTAGTCGATCCCGGCCGGATCGCCGATCTCCGGCCAGGACCGCAGCTCCAGCTCCGGGGCGTGGCGCGCCAGCGCTCGCTCCCAGCTTCCGCCGCGATCGATATCGCCCTTGAACAGAAGCGCCATGTCCGCCGCCCTTTCTCCGAACGCCGAGGTGATCCAGGTCCTTCTGGCCGAGAGCTACAAGGAAACGCCCGCGCGTTCAACCGCGCGGCCGGCTTCTCGGCGGCTTCGACGCGTTTCAGGACCGGCAGCCGGACTGCTTCTTCATGGCGGCGACGAAGGACTCGTAGCTGCTCTCACCGGGCGGGAGCCGGATGACGGCCTCGGTGGAGGCCCTGTGTTCCTGGTAGACCTCCAGGCTGCGGTCGAAGGCGGCGCAGGCCTGCGCGGTCTGCTTCTGGAAATGATGCCCGAACCCGAGCTGGAGCTGGGCGTTGATGACCCAGCCGTAGGCGGCCTCCTGCTCGTAGAGCCCTATCGCCCGCTCCAGATAGGCGATCGACTGCGCCAGCCTGTTGTCGAAGGTGATGCCGGGATCGAGGAAGCCTTCCTCGGTATAGATCTCGGCGGCGCGCCTGACCGCATCGGAGCGCAGGAAGAGCGCGTAGCTCCGGTAGGCATGAGCCAGGCCGAGCCGGTCGCCGGTGGCCTCGTAGATCTCGATGGCCTCCCGGATCAGGCGTTCCGCCGGGCGGGGTCTGTTGCGCTCTTCGTAATACCAGCCGGCCAGGAGGAGCTTCTCCGCCGGATTCTCGACCCTGGTCTCGATCTCCTGCTCCCGCGGCGCGGCGCAGGCCGCCAGCAAGAGCGCGAGGACGAGACAGAAAGAGGACCAGCGCAAGGGCGGCAGCACCTTCACATGGAGACGACGCCGGTCTCGACCGCTTCCAGCTCGAAGGCGGCCTTCATCAGCGCCTGGGTGTAGGGGTGGTCGGGGGTCTCGAAGATCTTCTGCGCCGGCCCGTGCTCCATGACCTGGCCGTTGCGCAGCACGATGACCTCGTCGGCC
>JAKSBE010000328.1 GCA_022361275.1 Kiloniellales bacterium | reverse complement strand
CGAGCTCTACGGCATGGCCTCGACCATCAAGGCGGCCAAGCGCATGGTCGAGAAGGAGCGGCCCGAGGTCTGGGATATCCTTGAGGAGGTGATCCGCGAGCACCCGGTGCTCCTGAACCGGGCGCCGACCCTGCACCGCCTGGGCATCCAGGCCTTCGAGCCGGTCCTGATCGAGGGCAAGGCGATCCAGCTCCACCCGCTGGTCTGCACCGCCTTCAACGCCGACTTCGACGGCGACCAGATGGCGGTCCACGTGCCGCTGAGCCTGGAGGCCCAGCTCGAGGCCCGCGTGCTGATGATGTCGACCAACAACATCCTGTCGCCGGCCAACGGCAAGCCGATCATCGTGCCGTCGCAGGACATCGTGCTCGGCCTCTACTACCTGACCACGGAGAGCGAGGGCGAGCCCGGCGAGGGCATGGCCTTCGCCGACATGGGCGAGCTGCAGCACGCCCTGGATTCCGGCGCGGTCAGCCTGCACGCCAAGATCAAGGCGCGGCTGCACACCGTGGATGACGAGGGCAAGGACGTCGTGGTCACCGTCGACACGACGCCGGGCCGGATGCTCCTGGCCGAGGTCCTGCCGAAGAACCCGGCGGTGCCCTTCTCCAAGATCAACCGCCTGCTGACCAAGAAGGAGATCTCCGACGTCATCGACGTGGTCTACCGGCACTGCGGCCAGAAGGAGACGGTGATCTTCTGCGACCGTCTGATGGCCCTGGGCTTCAGCCATGCCTGCTGGGCCGGCATCTCCTTCGGCAAGGACGACCTGATCATCCCGAATCCCAAGACCAACCTGGTCGAGACCGCCCAGGAGCAGGTCAAGGAGTTCGAGCAGCAGTACCAGGACGGCCTGATCACCCGCGGCGAGAAGTACAACAAGGTCGTCGACGTCTGGTCGCACTGCACCGACCAGGTGGCCGACGAGATGATGAAGGCCATGTCCGAGAAGACCGGCCGCGACGTCAACTCGGTCTACATGATGGCGCACTCCGGCGCCCGCGGCTCGGCGGCGCAGATCAAGCAGCTGGCCGGGATGCGCGGCCTGATGGCCAAGCCCTCGGGCGAGATCATCGAGACGCCCATCATCTCCAACTTCAAGGAGGGGCTGAGCGTCCTCGAGTACTTCAACTCGACCCACGGCGCCCGCAAGGGCCTGGCGGACACGGCGCTGAAGACCGCCAACTCCGGCTACCTGACCCGGCGCCTGGTCGACGTCGCCCAGGACGCGATCATCATCGAGGACGACTGCGGCACCGAGCAGGGCATCACCGCCCGGCCGGTGATCGAGGGCGGCGAGGTCATCGCGCCGCTGTCGGAGCGGATTCTCGGCCGCACCGCGGTCGAGGACGTGAAGGACCCGCTGTCCGGCGAGGTCATCGTCAAGGCCGGCGATCTGATGGAGGAGGAGGCCGTCGACCGGATCGATCAGGCCGGCGTCGACAGCGTCAAGATTCGCTCGACCCTGACCTGCGAGTCCCGGGGCGGGGTCTGCGGCGCCTGCTACGGCCGCGACCTGGCGCGGGGGACCAAGGTCAACGTCGGCGAGGCGGTGGGCGTGATCGCCGCCCAGTCGATCGGCGAGCCGGGCACCCAGCTCACCATGCGGACTTTCCACATCGGCGGCGCCGCCCAGCGCGGTGCCGAGCAGTCGAGCGTCGAGGCGCCGATCGACGGCACGGTCTCGGTGCGCAACCGCAACGTGGTCGCGGACTCCGAGGGCGTGAACATCGTCATGGGCCGCAACCTCGAGGTGGTGCTGGCGGACGAGGCCGGCCGCGAGCGGGCCCATCACCGCATCCCCTACGGCGCCAAGCTCCTGGTGGACGAGGGGGCCAAGGTCGCCAAGGGCGACCGTCTGGCCGAGTGGGATCCCTATACCATCCCGATCATCACCGAGAAGGAGGGTATCGCGACCTACGTCGACCTCACCGAGGGCGTCTCGATGCGGGAGACCATGGACGAGACCACGGGCATCTCCAACCGGGTCGTGGTCGACTGGAAGCAGATCGCCCATGCCGCCGACCTGCGGCCGCGGATCACCCTGCGCGACGAGAAGAACAACGTCGTCACCCTGGCCAACGGCCTGGAGGCCCGCTACTTCATGTCGGTCGACGCCATCCTCTCGGTGGAGAACGGCGCCAAGGTCAAGGCGGGCGACGTCCTGGCCCGTATCCCGCGCGAGACCTCGAAGACCCGCGACATCACCGGCGGCCTGCCCCGGGTCGCCGAGCTCTTCGAGGCCCGCAAGCCGAAGGACTTCGCGATCATCAGCGAGATCGCCGGCCGGGTCGAGTTCGGCAAGGACTACAAGACCAAGCGGCGGATCGTGGTGGTGCCGGAGGACGAGAGCCTGGAGCCCTCGGAGTACCTGCTGCCCAAGGGCAAGCACATCTCGGTCCAGGAAGGCGACTACGTCGAGCGCGGCGACCTGCTGATGGACGGCAACCCGGTGCCGCACGACATCCTGGAGATCATGGGGATCGAGGCGCTCGCCGAGTACCTGATCTACGAGATCCAGAGCGTCTACCGCCTGCAGGGCGTCAAGATCAACGACAAGCACATCGAGGTGATCGTGCGCCAGATGCTGCAGAAGGTGGAGATCCAGGAGGCCGGCGACACCACCTTCCTGGTCGGCGAGCAGGTCGACCGCGAGGAGTACGAGGCAGTCAACCGCAAGGCCGAGGCCGATGGCGGCCAGCTCGCCAAGGCCAAGCCGGTGCTGCAAGGCATCACCAAGGCCAGCCTGGCCACGCGCTCCTTCATCTCCGCGGCCTCCTTCCAGGAGACCACCCGGGTGCTGACCGAGGCCTCGGTGCAGGGCAAGGTGGACAACCTGATCGGCCTGAAGGAGAACGTCATCGTCGGCCGCCTGGTGCCGGCCGGCACTGGCTCGGTGATGAACCGGGCCAAGCGTGTGGCCGCCGAGCGCGACCGCGAGCTGCTCGAGGAGCGCGAGCGCGAGCGCGAGGAGCGCGAAAGGGCGCTGATGGCCGAAGGCGAGGAGCAGCCCTCGGTGGCGTGATCGAGGCCGTCCTCGGATGACAAGGCATGAGGGGGCGTCGGCAACGGCGCCCCCTTTTTCCTGGCTTGGGAGACGACGAGGCGGTCGACCCGGATACCCCCGGCGTGATTGCCATCACCGCCACAAAGTCGCCACGAGGCTAGGGTTTTCTCCTGGGCATTCAGCAAGGGACCCATTTCATGGCCGATAACCCGCAGTCGAATAACCCACAGTCGAAGCACGTTCATTTTGCCGAGGTGGCCGAAGGCGAGGAGGCGACCTTCCTCAAGGGTTGAATCGCCGCCGCCGCGGAGCTTAAGCAAAACCCCGACCTGGTCTGCCTGGAGCTGCGGGTCAGCCTGGATGGTGATGGCCGGCCCTGCTTTGCCACCGTCAGCCGCTGGCGCGACCGCGCCGCCTTCGACCGCGCCGTCTCCCTGCCCGCCCTGGTCGACCCCTGCGGCGCCCGGCCCTACCCCTGAAGGGCGGCGCTTGTCTTCGACGCTACGGCATCGGAAGATCGCCGGACCGCAGCGTCGACAGAAAGGCAGCCCACCATGTCGAAT
>JAKSBE010000275.1 GCA_022361275.1 Kiloniellales bacterium | reverse complement strand
AGGGCGCTTCTTCCACGGCTACTACGGCGGTTACTGCTACCTGCCGCTCTATATCTTCTGCGGCCGCCATCTCCTGGCGGCCCGGCTGCGCCCCTCCAACATCGATGGCGCGGCCGGGGCCGTGGAGGAAGTGGCGCGGATCGTCGCGCGGATCAGAGCGGCCTGGCCCGAGGTCGAGATCCTGCGGCGCGCCGATTCGGGCTTCGCCCGCGACGACCTGCTGACCTGGTGCGAAGCCAACCAGGTCGATTACCTCTTCGGCCTTCAGCGCACCCGGCGCCTGGTCGCAGAGATCGAGACCGAACTCGAAGCGGCGCGCCGGGACTGTCAGCAAAGCACCGAGCCGGCGCGGCGCTTCAGGGACTTCCGCTATCGCACCCGCAAGACCTGGAGCCGCGAGCGCCGGGTCGTCGCCAAGGCCGAGGTCCTGCCCAGGGGCGACAACCCGCGCTTCGTCGTGACCTCGCTCGAGCCCGGCCGGATCCGGGCGCGAACCCTCTACGAAGGGCACTACTGCGCACGCGGCGACAGGGAGCGCGTAGCGCCGGGCTTCGCCCCGAAGCAAAGAACAGCAGCTCGACCTCTTCGCCGATCGGACCTCGGCCAGGGCGATGCGTGCAAACCAGCTCCGGCTCCGGTTCGCCTCCTTCGCCTATGTCCTCATCGATGCCCTCCCCTCCGGCGCATCGCTCTGAGCCACAGCCGCCTCGCCAAGGCCAGCCCCGGCACCATCGGACTTCACCTGCTCAAAATCGGCGCCAGGATCACCAGATCAATCAGACGCTTCAAGATCGCCATGGCATCGGCCTGCCCCTATCGGCACGACTTCCTACTCGCCCATCGCCGAATAACCAGCGCCGCGGCGTAAAGCGGCCACCTCACCTGCCCCCCCAACAAAACAGGAAACACCCATAAACCTGTAAACCGCTAGTGTCCCGATTCTGAAATTCGCGAGAGCGAATTGCAGAATCAAAGGGACACTAACTCGTTGAATCTCGTGTGATTCAGCTTCCAAATCTCGGCACATGAAATGTGCCGAACTTTGAAACCATCACACCCCGGGACTAAACACCCAATGGCTCGGGCATGCTGACGAGGAGGAAAGCCGGACGACGTCCAGATCCTACGGTGAATTCGATGCCGACTATCTGAGAGACGCCACGGACAGCTTCCTGTGGGAGCTGAACAAGAGAACGGATCGGGACCTTTTCGCCCCGTCTCACTGCAAATTCACTGCAAGTTCCGGTTCCGTTCGGGATACCGTTCTGCTGCCGCTCGAAAAATCCGAGAAATATCAGGTGGTAATGGTGGGCGCGGCTGGGATTGAACCAGCGACCCCTACGATGTCAACGTAGTGCTCTCCCGCTGAGCTACGCGCCCTTGAACCGCTGACGGCGGGACCCTGTCGAGGGGTGGCCGGGGATAGCACCGCTTCGGCCTCCTTGGCAAGTCCCGCGGCACGTCAAAAGGCGCGTCCGGAGCGATCGAGGAGGACGGGCGGCGGAACCAGTGAGTTCAGGCCGCCAGCATGCGGTCGACCTGGTTGACCAGGTCGCGGAGGTGAAAGGGCTTGGACAGAACCCGGGTGCCCTTGGGCGTCTGCTCCTTGGCCTT
>JAKSBE010000244.1 GCA_022361275.1 Kiloniellales bacterium | reverse complement strand
GAGTACGGCTTCTGGGCCAACGTGAACCCGGAGGTCTCGCACCCGCGCTGGAGCCAGGCCATGGAGACCGACATCGCCACCCAGCAGAAGATCCCGACCGTGCTCTACAACGGCTACGGCGAGGAGGTCGCCGGCCTCTACCAGGGCCTGGAGGGCGAGAAGCTCTACATGTGAGCGGGCGCGGCGGCGCTGCGAGCCCGGCCCCTCTTCGGCCACTGCGCCTCCCTTTGAAGGCCAGTGTCGCTCCGAAGTCTAAGCTGCCCGCCGATCATCGCCGGTGGTTAACGATTCACTAGGCTTTCGCCCCCTATAAGCGGATTTCTCGGTCTCTGCCGTGCTGCTCCGGGCTGGACCTCATTGGAGCTACCCTGTCGAAGCGGGCGCCATTGCCGCACAGTCTCAAATCACGATTGCAGAAGGCCCTTACCTGGGATCTCCCAAGGTCGCCTCGTTTCAGGTGTGTGGCGCTCGTCCTCTCGATGATCTTCGTCGCGGTCGGCGTCACGGTCTCTCTGCTGCGCGAGCCCGAGCTGCTGCAGAATCTGGATTGGCTGTTCGCGCTCCTCGTCCTGCTCTGCGGCGTGCCTGTCACGATCACTCTCAACGCGTACGAGTTCCTGCTCAGCGGCCGGCTGGTCGGCCGGGGAATACCCTTCGTGCGGGCGCTGGAGATCGCCATCGTCGGTACTGCGGCGAACATGTTGCCGCTGCCCGGCGCGACTCTGGTCAGGATCGTCGGGCTCAAGGCCGCTGGCGCGGGCTCGGGTGACAGCGTGCAGGCGACCCTCTTCGTCGCCAGCATCTGGTTCGGCATCGCCTTCCTGATCGCGGGCCTTTGGATGCCGCCGCTCGAGGTCCCTTGGCTCAGGGAGGGATTTCTGGCCTTTGGCGCCGCGGCGTCGATCGCGAGCCTCTATTGGGCGCGGCGCCTGGCCGGAGGCCTCTCGGTCCCGGTCCAGGTGGGTTTCGTGAAGCTGCTCCTGGTGCTCACCGACGTGGTCAGGATGCTCGTTTGCCTGCGGGCGCTCGGCGTCGATTCGACCCTGGCGCAGAACGCGGCCTTCGCCGTCACCTCCGTTGTCGGCAATGTGGCCTCCGTCGTGCCGGCGGGCCTCGGCGTGCGCGAGGGTCTCTCGGCGGCACTGGCGCCCCTTGTCGGGATCACGGCATCGGCCGGCTTCGTCGCGGCCTCGCTCAACCGGCTGCTGGGCATGGTGGTCATCCTGCCCCTGAGCGCCTTTCTCGCCGCCGGGCTTCAGCCCGGGTGCAAGGCGAAGGATCAGGCGGCGTGACAGGATCCGGCAAGCACGTGGTGATCATCGTCTCGGCCGGGCGAACCGGAACCCGTTTCTTCGGGGATTTCCTGTCCTCGATGGTGCCGGGCTCCCATTCGGTCCACGAACCCGATGTCTTCGAGGGCTTCACGCGGCGGACCTGGGAGCGGGTCCGGACCTTCGGCATTTATCATATGGTACTCGGCCGCCTGTTCAAGACCACCGGCCTGAGGCATCTTTCCGAGGGCTTCCTAGGCGGAAGCCTCGAACTCGAAAGGCTGATCGAGGCCCTCGCACGCCAGCGGCTTCCGTACTACGAGGGCTTGGCCGCGGACCCGATCATCGAGTCCTACTACCAATGGTACGGAATCCTGCCTGCGCTGCCGCGGGTGTTCCCGCTCTACAAGGTGCTCGCCACGGTGCGCGACCCACGGGCCTGGGTCACGTCCTGGATGAGCTTCGGCGCTCACCACGGCCCGCGCGACCTGGTGAGGAAATTGGGCTTCCGTCGCTTGGATCCGGCGATGGTCGGCGACGCGGCGCTGGCCGAGAGCTGGCCGGAGATGTCCCGCTTCGAGCGGCTGTGCTGGACCTGGCGGACGGTCAACGGGCTGATCCTCGACTTCGTCGATCGGGACCCGAACGCGAGGCTCTGGCGCTACGAAGACCTCTTTCTTTCCGAGGCGCGCGAGCGCCATTTGGAGGAGATGTTGGTCTTCCTGACCCGCTTTCCGGACCGGGACTTCGGCTTCGTGCCGGATCCCGCGCTCCTGGGACGGCGGGTCCACGCCAGCCGGCCGGCAGGCTTCCCGAACTGGCCGGACTGGTCGGATGTCCAGGCCCGGCAGCTCGACGGACTCTGCGGGCCGCTCATGCGGCGCCTCGGCTACGGGGAGGAAACGGACTGGCGCGCCAAGCTGGGGCTGGCGTCGGCGGCGGCCGACCCGCGCGGGGAGGTCCTGACAGGGCGGCTTTAGCGTCTTTGTGCGGCGCGTGCTTTTGGGGCGCCGCTGCGAGACTGCCGCTATCTATCTCTGGAGCTATCTCTGGCCGAGAGGGCCGAGCTGCTTCTCCAAGCGCCGCGGCGCCTTCCGGCGTCGTCGCCGGCGGTCGCAGGCTCGGCGGTAGACGCCGATGGTCTCCGCGGCGACGCGGGACCAGCAAAACTGGTCCCGGACCGTGTCCCGGGCGCCGGCCAGGAAGGCCTGGCGCTGCGCGCCGGACCAGTCCCTGATCTCCAGGATCCGCTCTACCCAGAGCGCGGGCTTCTCCGGCTCCAGGAGAAAGCCAGTCCGCCCGTCGGCGACGGCGTCGACGATGCCGTCGATGCCCGAGGCCAGGAGCACGCCGCCGTCGGCGGCGGCTTCCAGGGCGGTCAGCCCGAAGCCCTCGAAGTCCCGTCCGCCGAGCGGCACGTTGGGCATGATCACCGCGATCGCCCGGCGCCGCAGCTCGGCCAGCTCCGCGCCGAAGACCGGGCCCAGAAACGCGACGCGGGGGCTCTCCAGGGCGCTGCCCTCGTCGGGGTCCCACAGGGTCCCCGCGATCTTCAGCGTGATCTCCTCGGGCAGCCGCGGCAGGACCTCCCGGATAAACCACCCCGCGCCCTTGCGGCGCACCAGGCGTCCGACGAAGAGGACATAGGGCTCGGGCGGCACGGCGGCGGGCGCCGCGCCCGTGCTCCGGGTCGCGAGGGGCACCACGACGACGCGGTCCAGGCCCGCGCGCTCGCATTGGCGCCTCGTTGCCCTGGAGTTCGCGACCACGGCGTCCAGGGCATCGCGATGGCGCGCCGTCCATCCGAGGAAACGACGATAGAGCGCCGGTTTCCAGCCTCGACGCAAGCCGAAGGCGATGTCGGTGCCGTGCGCGGAGATCACGTTCCGGCACTCCGGGTTCATCGCCCGGTTGAGGCGCGCGAGGGGGGCCAGAACGAGATCGGAGAGATGGAAGACGTCGTAGCGTCCGCCCTGCCGGGCCAAGTGCCAGGCGGCCCGCGCGAAGAAGGTGAGGAGGGCCAGCAGGCCGGGCGGGTCCCCCTTGCGTCTGCCCGGCAGCGCGAGGACCTCCAGGTCCACCGCGGCCTTGAGCTCCTCGACGAGCTCGACGCAGTAGGTCTCCATCCCCCCCACGGCCGGCGGCCACTTGCGGGTGACGAAGAGGACCTTCAGCCTCCGCTCCGCCGCGCTCCCGGTCGGGGTCGAGGAGCCGGGCCTCGCCGGACCTGGCTCAGAAACCGGCATAGATCTCTCCGGCGGGCGGCGGTGCCGTCGGGCGGGTCAGGTTCTCGCCCCAGCGCAGCCGCACGTCGAAGCGTCCCGGCGCCGGGTTGGCGATTTCGTGGCCGCCCATCTCGAGGGTCAGGAACGCCCCGGGCAGATAGGTCGTGCCGTCGATGATCACCGGCCCCGCGGCCTCCAGCGTGTAGGTTCCGGGGATCAGAACTTCGAAGCCCCGTGGCGCCGCCGAGAGCCCCTCGAAGGCCTTCCCGGCCACGTAGATCGGTCCCCAATGCGGGATGTAATTCTCGCGCAGGGTCTTCCAGTCCTCCTCGAAGAGCGATATCCCGGCATAGCTCGGCGGCCGTGTTGTGCCAGGGCCGATCTCCAGCACCGGCGTGTTGGCGATCAGGAAGATAGGCGCCTCGCGCTGGAGGCCTTCCCGGAAGACGGGTCTTCCCCCGTCGCGGTACTTCTCCAGACCCCAGCTGCTCATGAAAAAGCCGACCTTGGGGAAGGAGGCGATCATCGAGTTGCGGTCGATGTAGGGAACCGGCTCGGGAAACATCTGGTGCACCGCTTCGATGATCCGGCGCTGGGTCTGCATGCCGTCGACGCCCTTCTCGACCACGTTCGCCGTCAGCATCACCGCGGTGCCGGCGACCGCGGCGATCTTGTAGGGCAGACTCGACCCGCCGCCACGCGCCCGACGGTGGCGGTCGAGCGTTTCCAGGCCGAGCCCGCACAGCAGAAGGGTTAGGGGAAAGGCGAAGACGTAGTAGTAGGGAAAGGCGTTGCGATAGATCGCGAAGCTCAGGAAGGGAAGAAAGAAGGCGAGCAGCATGGCTTGCCGCGGCCAGTTCTCGGCCCTGTAGCATCCGATCAGAACGCCGAAGAGTCCCGGCAGGAGCAGGAGCCAGATAAAGGCGTTGTCTCGAAAGGAGAAGGCGAGCCAGGGGAGTTGCGGAAAAGGGTGGTTCAGCAGGATGACCTTTGCCGCGGCGCCGCGCGCATAGTCGACCGCGGCGCCGCTCTCCGGGATGTCCAGCATCGCGGTGTGGATCAGGTAGAGGCTCCCGAAGGTAACCGCGCCGGCGCAAAGATAGACCAGGCCTTCGAGAAGCAGGCGCAGACGAGACAGGCCGGCAAGGATGGGGGCGACCAGGAGCAATCCGAAGACCGGCAGATAGAAGACGGCCTTGATCGTGACCAGACCGGCCAGAGCCGTCGTCATCCCGGCCGCGACCAAGTGGCGCCAGGATCGCTCCGGCATCAGCAGCAGGTGAATCGCGGCGAGGACGAGGAGAACCGCTAGCCCATCGGTGCGGAAGCTGGTCGCGTTGTCGACCACGAAGGAGAAGCTGAAGTAGAAGAACACGCCGAGGAGCGCGAGTTCCTGGTCGAACGCCCTCCGGGCAATGGCGAAGAGCAGCGCTGTCGCTGCAAGGTGCAGGCCGAAGTAGACCAAGCGCGCCGCGATGATCTGCGGCACTTCGTTCCCCGGAATCAGGGTCAGCCAGGCGAAGAGATGGACATGGATAGTCTGGAGCGCTTGATCCAGGGAGCCACGCCGCCAGTCGTAGACCTGTGAAAGGTAGTAGAACTCGTCCCAGTTGATGTTCTGCGTGAAGACCAGCCAAAGCTTCGCAACGGCCGTTGCCGCCAGGAGTGCGGCGACCAGCCGGTCGACACGAAATCCGGCCTCGGCGCCGGAGGGCGAGATGGTTGCAGCGTCGGTCATCCGGCCCGTCGGTCGCGGGAATCCTGGAGGGCGCCGGAGCCAGCCGGATCCTCGTCACGTTCCTGGTGGCTCGTGGTTTCGATCTCCGCCCTGAGGCATCGGGCCAGCGCGGCGATGGCGTCCGGCGTCAGTGGGCCGTTCTGCGCCAACGGGATTTGGCCCCGGACCATCGGACCTGCGCCGTGCTGGAGTTCGAGGCGGCGAACCTTCTCCAGGACGATCTCGATCAGACGCCGGTTGAAGTTGATCAGATCGGCGATGATGCCGACGAGCAGGGCCATGAAGCCGATGACCACGAGGCTGCCGCCCAGGACCAGTGACTGTACATGGCCGACGCCACCGCCGAGCCACCAGAAGTAGAGAAAGCGCAGGATCGGCAGCGTTCCGATCACGCCGAGTGTGAGGCCGATCGCTGTGAAGACGGACAGCGGCCGATACATTGCGTACATGCGCAAGATGGTCGCCGCCGAGCGCGAGACGAAATCCGGGATGCTCTTGAACAGTCTCGATTTCCGTGCGACGCGGTTCGTCCTGATCGGGACCGAGGTCACGGCCATGCGTTTGGAGCCGGCCTGGATCAGCATCTCGATGGTGTAGCTGAAGGTGGAAACGAAGTTCAGATCCAGGGCCGCGTCGCGGGAGATCGCGCGGAAGCCGCTGACCGCGTCCGGGACCTGAACGCCCGAGAGTTTACGCACCACGAAGCTCCCGAAGGCCTGCAGCCTCTTCTTCAGGAACGAGAAATGCCGGACCTCTTCGGTCCGGCGATCGCCGACTACGATGTCGGCCGTGCCGTCGACGATGGGGCGGACGAGCAAAGGAATATCGCGCGCGTCGTATTGATTGTCGCCGTCGGTGTTGACGATGATGTCGGCACCTCGTGTTAGGCAGGCCTCCAGTCCGGTCCGAAAGGTTCTCGCCAGTCCCCGGTTGCGCCTATGCCGGACGATGTGGTCCACGCCCCGCGCCTTGGCGACCTCGACCGTCCGATCGCTGGAGCCGTCGTCGATGATCAGGATCTCGACTTCATCGACGCCCGGGACACTCAGAGGGATGTTTCGGAGCGTTTGGGGAAGCGTCTCTTCCTCGTTATAGCAGGGGATCTGAACGATGAGCTTCATTGGCCTTCCTGGCGGCATGGGAACGAAGATGGACCGCTACAGGGGCCGAAATCCCCGGCGGCGGGCTCGGCGCGGGCAGCGGCTCCGCCCCGTCGTGGGTTCCGAATCCCCGGGAACTCTGTGGCCTTCTCGGTTAAGATATCGCTAGATTGGTTCGGTGAATTTCGGCACTGCCCCCCGGCCATCGCACAAAGACCAAAAAAAAGCCGGGCCACGCGGGCCCGGCAAGTCGAACAGGGAGGCTTCACGTCTGGGAGACGTGAAATGGGTCCGAAGACCCGGTGCCCCGGGCAGGCGCCCGAAGCAGGGTGATGTTGCGCTGCAACATCG
>JAKSBE010000398.1 GCA_022361275.1 Kiloniellales bacterium | reverse complement strand
GGCCATGGTGAAGGTCTTGCCGCTGCCGGTGACCCCCAGCAGGACCTGCTCGCGCTCCTTGTTCTTCAGGCCCTCCAGCAGCTCGACGATCGCCTGCGGCTGGTCGCCCGAGGGCTTGAACTCGGACTGCAGCAGGAAGCGTCCGGCCTGGGCCTCGGCGACCGCGGCCTTGATCGGGAAGGGGGCGAGAGAGGGCTCGGACATGCCCTCTTATATGCCTCCGGATCGCCCGCCGCGCCAGGGTCCAGGTGACAGGTCTTGTCAGGAGGGCGAAGCGATCCGCCGGCCGAGCGCATATCGACGCGCCCTGGTATCAGCTTGCGGCCCGCGGCGAGGCCTCCGGGCGGAGCAGCCGGCGGCCGGCCGGCAGACGGAGCGTCACCGTTGTGCCCTCGCCCTTGCGGCTCTCGATCTCCAGCGCGCCGCCGTGCAGCTTGATCATGGAATTGCAGAGGGTGAGGCCGATGCCGCTGCCCCCTCTGGTCCGGGTCAGGCTCGACTGGGCCTGGCGGAAAGGCTCCATCGCGATGTCGAGCTCGTGCGGGGTCATGCCGATGCCGGTGTCCGAGACAGCGATCAGGATCTCGCCCGAGACCTCGACCCGGCCGCTCAGCCGGACGCCGCCGCCGCTCGGCGTGAACTTGATCGCGTTGGAGATCAGATTGTGCAGGACCTGCCGCAGCCGTACCTGATCGGCCCAGATCTCGATCTGCGCCGCTCCCGGCTCGACGGCCAGGCTGACCTCCGCGCTCGCCGCCCTGTCCTCGAAGGCCCGTCGGCAGAGGTCCAGCAGGCCGCCCACATCGATCTCGGTTTCGTGCAGGTCGATCTGTCCGGTCTCGAGGCGCGAGAGGTCGATCAGGTCCTCGATGAACCCGAGGAGCTGATGGCCGCTGTCGTTCACGTCCCTGGCGTACTCCCGGTAGACCGGCGTGCCGATCGGCCCGGCCTGCTCCTTGATCATGATGTCCGAGAAGCCGATGATCGCGTTCAGGGGCGTGCGCAGCTCGTGGGACATGTTGGCGAGGAACTCGCTCTTGATCCGGTTCGCGGTTTCGGCCTGGAGCTTGGCGTCGCGCAGTTCGGCCTCGCGCCGTTTCAGTTCGGTGATGTCCAGGAAGAGCGCGAGCGTGCGGCCGTGCGCGCCGCGGTACTTCCGGGTCAGGACCCAGCGGTTGCTCTTGAACTGGATTTCCGAGCCCGAATCGAGCGCGCGATAGGCCTTCAGGCGCTCTTGAACCCAGGCCTCCGTGTTTTCCTTGGCGCCCTCGACCTGTCCCCGCTCGGCGGCGGCGCGCATCAGTTCCTCGACCGTCGCACCGTAGGTGATCAAGTCGGAGATGAGCGGGAACATCTCCTCGTATCTCTTGTTCCACATGATCAGCCGGTCCTGATCGTCGAGCAGGGCGAAGCCCTCCCCCATCGCCTCCAGGATCTCGGAAAGGCCGCGCTCGGCGAGGATCAGCTCTTTCTCGCGCTCCTTGAGCGCCGTAATGTTCGAGTAGATGCCGACCCTGTGGCCGCTTTCGGTCCGGCGTTCGCAGATCCGAAGCCAGCGGCCGTCCGCGATCTCCTGTTCCACCGCCGCGTTGCCTTGCCGGTGCTGGGCGAGGCGTTCGGCCAGCCAGGCATCTTCGCGGCCGACGGCCTGAGGGTATTCCCGGTCGGCGATCCCGCGGCGCAGAATGTCCTCGAAGCGGACCCCCGCCTGGAAGCTCTTCGCGCTGATCGGGTGCATGTCCCGAAGCTCGTCGTTGCAGAGCAACAGGCGATCGTCCGGATCGAAAAGCACGAAGCCCTCGGGCAGGCATTCGATGGCTTCCCGCAGCAGCCGTCCCAGCCTGAGGTCCTCGGCAAGCGGCGCGGTGCCGGCGGCTTGCGCCCGCCAGAGCCGCCATGCCAGGACGGCGCAGACCAGGGCCAAGACCGTGCTGAGGACTGCAAGGACCATCGGCTAGCCCGCGCTGTCGAGATACCGGACCGGGCGGCGCAGGTCGGGCGCCCGCCGGGCGCGGCTGCTGGCGGCTGGGTCCTGGCAGGGCTTGGCGTTCTTGCTAGGCAAGGCTTCTGAGGTCCATCCTGGAGCTCGCCGAGGCGTCCGGAGGGGCTCAGCCGCGCCGACCGTCGGGCGGCGCGCCGGCCTCGATGCCGTGCCGGAGAAGCCTGTCTATCCGCCTAGCCTGGAACCGCCTGGCATCGAATTGACCGGAAAGATAGGAAATTTTTCCGGAAAATGGCTGACCGCCAGCACGCTGGCGGTGACGGCCAGGAACGAGGGTCGGCATGACAATCCTCTTCGCTACTTGCCGGGGAAGACGTCGCCGCAGATCGTGGGTGGTCTAGGTAAAGATTCTTTTAATTGCGACGCCGGGGCGGCGGCTTGGAAGATTTTGAAAAACAATCATTTTCACCCCACCCTCCGCCAGGAGAATATGTAATATGGCATATATTGCGCCGAGGGTCCGGGCTTGTTTATGTGCTAAACGGCATATGCGCCTGGGGCGCTGCTCTGGCCCCTGCGGCTGCCGTCGTGATCCTTCCGAAGTCCTGGCCGCACGGCTCCTTCGGCGTCTTTGGCGGCGCCTTCGGATAGACGGCCTCATGATGGGACATGATCAAGGCGCGGGCTTGTGCCGTGGCCCCGGGCGGAAAACGGCACCGCGCCGAGCGCCCGGTCGGGCGTGGGCCTTGCGGGTGACGGGGCGCGACGGCTCCGTGCCGGGCGGGGCCTCGCGAGGTTTCGAGACCCGGATCGAAGAAAAGTGGCCCCGAGCGCCTTTGCTCGGGGCCGAGTCACGGCTCGGGAAAGTTGATCTTCAGATTTCGCCTTTGGACATAAGGTCGGCGATATGGTCCGCCTGGCGGATCGCCAGGGTGACGATGGTCAGGGTGGGGTTTTCCGCGCCGCCGGTGGTGAACTGGCTGCCGTCGGAGATGAAGAGGTTCCCGACGTCATGGGTCCGGCCGAACCTGTCGCAGACGCCCTCGGCCGGATTCTCGCTCATCCGGCAGGTGCCCAGATTGTGGGTCGAGGGGTAGGGCGGCACCTCGTGAACCCGGTTCGCGCCCACCGCCTCGTAGACCGCGCGCCCCTGCTTGTAGGCGTGGTTGCGCATGGCGAGGTCGTTGCCGTGGTCGTCGAAGTGGACGTTGGGCACCGGCAGGCCGTACGGGTCCTTCTCGCTTTCGTGCAGGGTGATCGCGTTGCGCTCCTGCGGCATGTCCTCTCCGACCAGCCACATCCCGGCCATGTGGTCGTAGAGTTCCATGGCGCTGGTGAAGTCGCGGCCCCAGGCGCCGGGGTCGAGGAAGGCGGCCATGAAGGGGATCCCCAGGGCCAGGGTCTCCATCTCGTAGCCGCCGACGAAGCCGCGCGAGGGGTCGTTGACCGACTCGTCGGTGATGATCCCGGCCATGGTCGTGCCGCGGTACATGTTCACCGGCTTGTCGAAGCTCGCATAGACCGAGCCGGTCATGTGCCGCATGTAGTTCTTGCCGACCTGGCCGGAGGAATTGGCCAGTCCGTCGGGGAACCTGGCGCCGGCCGAGTTGAGCAGCAGGCGCGGCGTCTCGATCGAGTTGCCGGCGACCGCGACCCCGCGGGCCTTCTGTGCCTGCTGATTGCCCTCGGCGTCGGCGTAGACCACGCCGGTCACCTTGCCGGCGTCGTCGTGCAGGATTTGCAGGACCTGGGACTCCGGACGCAGATCCAGGTTGCCGGTCGCCTCCGCCTTGGGGATCTCGGTGTAGAGCGTCGACCACTTGGCGCCCGTCTTGCAGCCCTGGAAGCAGAAGCCGATCTGCTGGCAGGCGGCGCGGCCGTCGCGCGGCCGGCTGTTGATCGCCATCCGCCCGGTGTGACAGTCCTGGTAGCCCAGCCGCCTGGCCCCGGCGTACATGATCTTGAAGTTGTTGCTGCCGGGCAGACCGGGGATGCCGTGGGTGCGGGTCACGCCCATCTTGTCCTCGGCCTTGGCGTAGTAGGGCTCCAGCTCCTCGAGGGTCAGCGGCCAGTCCAGGAGCGTGGCGCCGGCGACCTCGCCGTAGGTCGTCCTGGCCTTGAACTCGTGCGCCTGGAAGCGCAGCGAGGCGCCGGCCCAGTGCACGGTCGAGCCGCCGACGGTCTTGCAGATCCAGGCCGGCAGGCCGGAGAAGTCCTTGGCCACCCGCCAGGTGCCCGAGGTGGTGCGCCTGTCGAGCCAGGAGAGCTGGCCGAAGGACTCCCATTCGTCGTTCTGGAAGTCGTCGATCGCGTAGCGCCTGCCCGCCTCGAGCAGGACGACCTTGACGCCCTTCTGGCAGAGCTCGTTGGCGAGCGTGCCGCCGCCGGCGCCCGAGCCGACGATAACGAGCACGGAATCGTCGTTCCGGTCGAATTTCGCCATGGTTCGCGTCCTCCCCGCTCAGGCCTTCGAGGGGCTGGCGTCTTCGGGCGGGTTCTCGACCCAGTTCAGGTCGTCGAAGCCGCGGTCGATGTAGCCGCCGTACTCGTAGGACGCGCCCTCGTAGCCGAAGTGACGCCAAACCAGCTTGTTGTTGTAGAGCGCGACCACCGTGGTGCCGCGGACCTTCTGGAAGAAGGGCGTCGCCTCCCGGTCCCTCAGGACCTTCATCTGGTGGCCGTCGGAAAGCTCCAGCCAGGTGATGCCCATGGCCTTGTCGAGCTCGGCGACGCCGTCCTTCAGCAGCCTGGCGGTCTCTGCGCTGCCCTTGGCCTCGGCGTCCAGGGCCTCGACGACGCCGGCGTAGTAGATGTCGCCCAGGGCGTCGTGGGGATAGAGCTGCCGGGTCATCCGCAAGAGGGTCTCCCCGCTGTGCGCGTCGAGGGCGCCCAGTTGCAGCGCCCAGGCGCCGTCGGGCGCCATCAGCACGGCGCCGCTGGCAACCGCGGCGGTGCCCGCCGCCGCCAGCCCGCTGCTTTGCAGGAACTGGCGCCGGTTCATGCCCTTGCCGTTCATCGTCGTGCCTCTCCTGATTTTTCTTTATCGTTGTCGTTTTTCTTTTTTGACTTGGTTTTGTTAACTCGGGGCTTTGTTCGATTCGGGGGCCAGCCGTCACCGATAGCGGCCGTGCCGTTGCAGCACCTCGATCTTGTAGCCGTCGGGGTCCTGCAGAAAGAAGAAGCGGGCCATCAGGGCGCCGTCCCGATGGAATTCCTTGATGTCCAGGGGCTCGAAGCCGAGGTCGCCCAGCCGGCCGTGCTCGGCGTCCAGATCGTCGACGCAGACCGCCAGGTGGCCGTAGCCGTCGGCATGGCCGTAGGGCGCCTCGCGCCCCTTGTTGAGGGTCAGCTCGATCTCGAAGTCGTTCTCTGCATTTCGCAGGTAGACCAGGGCAAAGCCTTCGAAGTCGAAACGATCCGCGACTTCCAGGCCGAAGGCTCTGCCGTAGAAGTCTATCGAGCGATCCAGGTCCAGCACCCGGACCATCGTATGGATGGCCTTTGCCATGGACTGCCTCCCGTCGGCGGGCAAACCCGCTTCTTTAGAAGCAGTCTAACCCGGCCCGGGAAGGTCGTGGTGTTAAACCCGTACCACACCCGCGCCGAGGCCGGGGCCGCCGCGGTCCGCCCGAAACCCGGCTCTACTCGGCCGCAGTCAGGGCCTGCGGCGGCAACGCGGGCATTCTGCCGGCTTCGGTTTCCTGCTTGTAGATCACGCAGGTCACCCGCAGCAGCGAGGCGAAGTTCTGGACCTCGCCATGGATCTCGATCACCTCGTCGTAGAGCGTGGAGAGGAAACGCGGAGTCGACATGTCCTGGCTCTCGGCGATCTCGTCGAGGATCTGCCAGAACTTCTTTTCCAGCCGGATGCTGGTCGAGCGGCCGGCCAAGCGCAGCGAGCGCAACTCGTTCTTGTATTGCTCCGGATCCTGCCGGGCAAAGATCTCGCACATTCTCAGGCTACCTCCGCTGTGGGCGTCTTCGCCCTCTTTATTCTTTCTGTCTTTGGCGGACTATAGCACAAGACGCGCGGCGCCGAGGAGAAGAACCGACCACAGGGTAAGCCCTAGTGTCCCGCTTCTGAAATCCGCGAGAGCGAATTGCAGAAGCGGGACACCAACTCGTTGAATCTCGTGTGATTCAGCTTCCAAATCTCGGCACATGAAATGTGCCGAACTTTGAAACCATCACACTAGATCAAACTGCATTTAACTGGACTCGATTAAACGCAGATCATTTGATCTGCTCCATAGAGTTAGCGCAGCTTATCCGCGTTCGAATGAACGCGGGCTGCATCGACCTGATATCTAAGCCCGCTTCAGGGTCGCCCCGTCTCGTCGCGCAGGGTCCAGAGCGTTGGGCGCTTATGGAGAATCGAGGTCTGAGGAAGTGCTTTGCGCATCGGCGTCGAGGTCGGCGGCCGGGTCGAACGGGTCCGCCGCGCCGTAGAGCGCGCCTGGCTCGGGGAGAAGCCGGATCAGCCCGACAGCGCCGGCCGACGATACGACGCCGGCCCGGCGGCACCCCTCCAACATCGAGGGCGGGGCCGGGGCCGTCAGGAGGTGGCGAGGATCGTCGCGCGGATCAGGGCGGACTTGTCCGAGGCGATGTAGACCGAAGTGGCGAGTTCCATATCGAAGAGGAAGGCCCGGGTCACCGCGTCCACCGCCCGGTCCAGCTTCTCCGGCGAATGCCGGTACTCGGTCGTCAGGACCGCCAGCACCTCGGTCAGCAGGAAGGTGTAGCCGCCGATGTACCAGTTCGGCGCCAGGCGGATACGCTGGTGCGCACGGCCGATCGCGGTGGCGCGCTCGAAGTACTCCGCGTCGAAACGGCCGGAGAACATCAGCCGCCAGTGCGCGCTCTGCAGCCGCTTCAAGGACTCGACCTTGCCGTGCCTGGAAAGCAGAGGCGCCAGGGCCGGCCAGCGACCGAGGTAGGCGTAAAAGCGGTCCAGGATGCCGGGAAGCTCGCCTTCCAGGATATCGAACAGCTCCGGCAGGAGGGCCCGAACCTCGGGAGTCAGGCCGGCGAAAGCCAGGCGTTCTTGGGCGGTTTTACTGAAATCCATGTCAACTCTCCCCGGTTTGACGCCGCCGGCGACGGGCGACGGCCCTGACGAGAGTCCGTACTAATTCTTGTGGTTTAAAATAATCTTTCCCGAGAGCCTGCCCGAGTATTTGCCAGGTTACGTGCGGCTATGGTCGTGAAGCGCGCACGCGCCGGGCCGGGGTCGAGGGGGCCTTGCCGTCGGCGAGGCGGGCCGCCCAGGCTCCCTCAAGCACGGCCCGGGCGGCACCCGCCTTGGCGTGGCGCCATCCGGACCCGCCCGACTGCCCGAGCCCGAGGCTCGGCAGCGGAACCGCGAGCGCGCCGAGGGCCGGGAGGCCGCGGCGCGGCGCGCGCCCTCCGCTAGAAGTCGTAACCGCCGTCCTGCCGCGGCCCGGCCGAGATCTCCGGCGAAGCTTGCAGCGCCTGCTGGGGCGCCTCTAGGGCCGGCTCGGGGGCGACGGCCAGGGCCGAGCGCATGCCGCCCGGCGAGATCAGGATCGCGGCGGCCAGGAACAGAATGGTCAGGCCGAAGGTGACCATCAGGGTCACCGCGCTCATCCGTGCCAGCGCGACCGCGGCCCGGGGAAACAGGATCGTGTTGGGGATCTGTGTGTCCTGGCTCGACATGGCTTCCCGATGCTCCCTTGCTTCTCAGCGTTGCCTTGCGAAACGGCTCTCCCGAGGTCTCTGTGTGCCAGTAAAGCGGGGGAATGCGGCGGGGATCGTGCCGGAATGCGGCGGTCGGGGTCTGCAAACTGGGCGATTCTGTGGCGGGCCGGAACGCTCTTGGTCCGGTGGCTGTCGTGCAATGCCTTATCGTCACTGGCTTTTTTCGCGTCGGGCTGTGACGAAGCGCACGTCTGTCGACGCGGAGCCTGCTTTATACCAAGGAGCGCTTCGACAAGGAGGCTCCCATGCCGGACGACGACAAGACTTGGCACGTCGAGATGGTGCGCGCCCGCGAGGCGCTGGACATCATCCTGCCCAAGCTGATCAACGAGAACCAGGAAGCGGACTGGGGCGACATCTGGGTCGCCCATCCGGACACCGGATACACGCAGAACCCGGTCTTCGCCTTCGAGGGCGCGCGCAGCCCCTTCCTGCTCACCGGGCGCGGGGTCAACTACATGGAGCCGGGCGAGTTGCCGCGCGACCCGCTGCGCTACAACGGCTTTCCCGGCCATGGGACCCGGATCGGCAGCGTGCTCTGCGGGCGCCTGCCCGGCTCGCTGGTCGGGCTCGCGCCCGGGGTGCCGACGGTGCCCTACCGGGTCGCCAACACCGTGGTGCTGATCGAGCGGGAGATGCGCCTGAACCTGGCGAACGCCATTCGCCACGCCATCGACTTCAACGGCTGCGACGTGATCTCCATCAGCCTGGGCATGCCGCTGCTCAGCCCCATCGCGCCCCGTCCGCTCGGCCGGGCGGTGGACTACGCCTACGAGAACGGGGTGATCGTGGTCGCCGCCGGCGGCCAGGTCGTGGACCGGGTGTCCTATCCCGGCAAGTTCCGCCGTTCGATCGGCGTCGGCGGGGTGACCCCGGACCGCAAGGTCTGGTCGGGCTCGGAGTACGTCGCCAGCATGAAGGAGCGGATCGACGTCTGGGCGCCGGCCGACCCGGTCTTCCACGCCAACACCTTCTTCGACGGCAGCGGCGAGCGCTACGACTTCGGCAGCAGCGACGGCACCTCCTACGCGACGGTGCACGTCTCGGCCGCCGCGGCCATGTGGCTGTTCCACCGCAAGGAGGACATCGCCGACAAGTACCGGCAGCCCTGGCAAAGGGTCGAGGCCTTCCGCCGCCTGATCAAGGACACCCGCCAGGACGTCAAGGGCCGCTACAAGCCGGCCCCGGAGACCGGGATCCTGGACATGGAGGCCCTGCTCAAGGCCGAACTGCCGGACCTGACCGACGACGACTACGAGGACGTGCCGGCCGCCGGCGAGTGGGGCTGACGGGGCTGGATCGCCGCCTCAGCGGCCCTCCGGCGGCAGGGCGATGGAAGAAGGCTTGGCTGCCGTTCATCACCACGACCTGGACCTGACCGGCCTCGACCGTCTTCATCTCGGCGGCCGCGTTCAGGACCTTGCGCAGCTCCACCGGCTGGATGGTGAAGGTCTGGCGGGCCTCCTCCCCGGGGAAGCCGGCGGCGGCGAGGTCGCCGCCTCGCGCCAGTCGAAGCCCGCGACGGCGGCGCGATGCGCTGCCCCTTCCTGGCCTCTGGTTCCTGGCCTCTGGGCGCTACCGGTCCCTTGACGGGGTCCGAGCGGCGAGCCTTGACCTTCCAGCGACTGGAAGCCCTATCTAAGGCGAGAACACCGGAACCCCGAGGAGGGAACCATGAACATCGGCGAGGCGGCGGCGCTTTCGGGCCTGCCGGCCAAGACCATCCGCTACTACGAGGAGGCGGGCCTGGTGACGCCGGCCGCGCGCGGCGAGAACGGCTACCGGCGCTACTCGGAGAAGGACGTACACCGCCTGCGCTTCCTGCAGCGGGCGCGCAGCCTGGGCTTCTCGATCCAGGAATGCCGCGAGCTGCTGTCGCTCTACGAGGACAAGGACCGCGCCAGCGCCGACGTCAAGGCGATCGCCCGGCACCATCTCCAGGACATCGAGCGCAAGATCGCCGAGCTGGAAAGCCTGCGCGGTCTGCTGGGCGATCTGGTCGCCAGGTGCCACGGCGACGACCGGCCGGACTGCCCGATCCTCCAGGACCTGGCGGGCCAGGATGGCTGAGGCCGCGCAGCAGGCCTGCTGCGGCGGCTCCGCCACGCCGCGGCCGCCCGCGCCGGCGGGCGCCGGCCCCTACATCTGCCCGATGTGCCCGGGTGTCGAGAGCGCGGCCCCGGCGAGCTGCCCCAAGTGCGGCATGGCCCTGGAGCCGGCCGCGCCGCTCGCGGCCACCAAGGTCGAGTACACCTGCCCGATGCATCCCGAGGTCCTGCGGGACCGGCCGGGCGACTGCCCGATCTGCGGCATGGCCTTGGAGCCCAGGGTGGTGTCGCTGGAAGCGGAGGCGAATCCGGAGCTGATCGACATGACCCGGCGCTTCTGGATCGGCGCCGTCCTGACCCTGCCGCTGGTGGTCCTGGCCATGGGGCACATGCTGCCGGCGCTGGCCGAGGCCGTGCCGGCGCAGCTCTCCGCCTGGGTCCAGCTCGTGCTGGCGACGCCCGTGGTGCTCTGGGCCGGCTGGCCTTTCTTCCAGCGCGGCTGGGCCTCCCTGGTCAGCCGCAACCTCAACATGTTCACCCTGATCGCCCTGGGCACCGGCGCGGCCTACGCCTTCAGCCTCGCCGCGACCCTGGCGCCGGGGATCTTCCCGGACACCTTCCGCGACGCGCAGGGCGCCGTCGGCGTCTACTTCGAGGCCGCCGCTGTCATCGTCGTGCTGGTGCTGCTGGGCCAGGTGCTGGAGCTGCGGGCGCGCGAGCGGACCGGCGGCGCGCTGCGCGCCCTGCTCGACCTGGCGCCCAAGACCGCGCGGCGCGTCACCGCCGAGGGCCGGGACGAGGAGCTGCCGCTGGCGCTGGTCCAGGTCGGTGACCTGCTGCGCGTGCGCCCGGGCGAAAAGGTGCCGCTGGACGGCGAGGTCGTCGAAGGCGCCAGCGCGGTCGACGAATCCATGGTCACCGGCGAATCGATCCCGGTCGAGAAGACGCCCGGCGCCAAGGTCATCGGCGGCACCTTGAACGGCAGGGGCAGCTTCCTGCTGCGCGCCGAGCACGTCGGCAGCGAGACCCTCTTGGCCCGGATCGTCCAGATGGTGGCCCAGGCCCAGCGCTCGCGGGCGCCGATCCAGCGCGTCGCCGACCGGGTCGCCGCCGTCTTCGTGCCGGCGGTGGTCGCGGTCGCCGTCCTGGCCTTCGGGCTCTGGGCGCTCTTCGGGCCGCCGCCGAGCCTCGCCTATGCCCTGGTCGCGGCGGTCTCGGTGCTGATCATCGCCTGCCCCTGCGCGCTCGGCCTGGCGACCCCGATGTCGATCATGGTCGGCACCGGCCGCGGCGCCCAGGCCGGGGTGCTGATCAAGGAGGCCGAAGCGCTGGAGCGGCTGGCGGCCGTCGACACCCTGGTGGTCGACAAGACCGGGACCCTGACCGAGGGCCGGCCGGTGGTCCAGGCGGTCGAGTCTCTCGGGGAGCTGGAGGAGGCGGAGCTGCTGCGTCTGGCGGCCAGCCTGGAGCGGGGCAGCGAGCATCCCCTGGCGCGGGCGATCCTGGAGGCCGCCGAGGCCCGCGGCCTGGCGCCGGACACGGCGGAGGACTTCCGCTCCGAGACCGGCAAGGGCGTGTGCGGCCGGGTGGCGGGGCGCCGGGTCGCGCTGGGCAACGGCCGGCTTCTGGCGGACCTCGGGCTCGCGGCCGGGTCCGCCGCCGGGCGCGCCGAGACCCTGCGCGCCGAGGGCCAGACCGTGATCTACCTCGTGGTCGAGGACGCCCTGGCCGGCCTGATCGGCGTCGCCGATCCGGTCAAGGCGACCACGCCGACGGCCCTGGAGGCGCTGCGCGCCGAGGGCCTGCGTCTGGTCATGCTGACCGGCGACAACCGGACCACGGCCGAGGCCGTGGCCCGCCGCCTGGGCCTGTCGGAGGTCGAGGCCGAGGTCCTGCCCGGCGACAAGGCGGCGGCGGTCGAACGGCTCAAGGCCCAGGGCGCGGTGGTCGCCATGGCCGGCGACGGGGTCAACGACGCCCCGGCCCTGGCCGCGGCCGACGTCGGCATCGCCATGGGCAGCGGCACCGACATCGCGATCGAGAGCGCGGGGGTGACCCTGGTCCGGGGCGACCTCGCCGGCATCGTCAGGGCCCGGCGGCTGTCCCGCGCGACCCTGCGCAACATCCGCCAGAACCTCTTCTTCGCCTTCGTCTACAACACCTTGGGCGTGCCGCTGGCGGCCGGGGTCCTCTACCCGGTCTTCGGCCTCCTGCTCAGCCCGATGTTCGCCGCCGCGGCCATGAGCCTCAGCTCGGTCTCGGTGATCGGCAACGCGCTGCGGCTGCGCCGCACCCGGCTGTGACGCCGCGGGCAACCAAGGGTTGGATGGGGGGGAACGCCTGTCGAGGCACGCCGGTCCCGGATCAGGCTTCGAGGCTCAGTTCGCGACCTTGATCAGCCGGCCCTTGACCGTGCGCAGCGGCTCGTCCTCCTGAATCGAGACGAAGTCCAGCTCCATGCCGCCGCCGGTCAGGGTGCGCTTGTAGACCTGCAGGGTGTAGCGGCCCCGCGCGTCGATGGTCAGGGAGTTCACGCGCATCGTCTGGCCCTCGATGCGGGCCCAGACGTAGCCGCCCTCGCCGTGCGGATCCTCAAGCCCTGCCGCCCGGAAGACGCCGGCCTTGTCGCTTGGCAGGAAGTCGATGGAGGCGTTGCGGCGCCGGACCTCCTCACCCTCGTCCTCCGGGTAGATGATCGTCGTCCAACTGAGGCTGAAGCCCGCGCCCTTGGGCCCGATCACGATGTCCAGGTCGCGGCTGGTGAAGCCGAAGAAGGCGCCCGGCGGCTCCTCCGCGACGGCATTGCCCTGCCACTGGCCGAAGAAGGCGTCGAAGGAAACGTCGTCGACCGCGCCGGCGGCGTTGGCGTTGGCCAGGACCACCAAGCCGAAGAGCAGCGGGAACAGCGTGCGGCGCAATTCTTGAGTCCTCCCTCGTCCATAT
>JAKSBE010000606.1 GCA_022361275.1 Kiloniellales bacterium | reverse complement strand
TGTTCCTCAAAGCTAAATCGTCTCGCGCGAAACAAGCCAAAGCGTCCGGGTCTTGGGGTCATAGAACAGCCCAAGTCCAAGCCCATATTCGACGCTGATCTCGGTATCTTGGTAGACGACGGTGTCGACCGGGCTAGGGCTGCTCGGAGGTATGAGCTGGAATCGGTAATAGCCGTGCTGACCTTCAAGCGCGACGCAGCGATTGCCGACGCAGTCCATTGGCACCACCTCCTCTACCCGCCGCAGGCCGAAAAAAAGATTCGGGTCAATGGCAGTCAGCAGCAGGCCGTGGCCGGGCACCTCAGCCCCGGTGCCGACGGACAATTCACCACGGTACCGCGGCAGTCCGCCACCGGTACGGATTAGCATCTGCAGCCGGTTGGCGGCGCCTTTCGAGGATATGCCTAGTGAAGAGGCTGTCCAATCAATGTCCCTCATGCCAGTTTCCCGAACTGCCTTTGGAACGTCATGGACACCTTGCTCCGGCCGGATGCCGTCAAGGGCGGCGACCAAGGTGGGTGACGTCCGCCATTCATCCTCCCGGATCGGAAACAGAGCATTGCCGTACCAGTTGATGCCCTGATCGTGGTCGCGCCCGAAGCGCGCGTGCCGGTGAAGCGTGATGACGCCGGTCGGCGCTGGATCGCTGACACTGTCGTCCAGCACCCGCCGGCCGGTTGGTATCTGGTCGGTGAACGGCCCGATCTTGACCTCGTTGATCTTGAGACGGGCGTAGGGCTGGTCGTAATAGACCTCCGAGACATAGCCCTCCATGACGGTGGGGGCGTCCACGTCATCGGCCCAATAGAAGTAGGGCAGGTAGTTGTCCGGCGCCTTGATCTCTTCCAGTGGCCGACCACGCTCGTGGCCCCTGCGGTACTGGTTGAGGTAATTGTTGACGAAGTGACACGGACTCGGCGCTCTCATGAACAGACCGCCACCGTTGCTCAGCCGCATGCCCAGCCCGCTGGCTGACAGATCGTAGCCCCGGTTCCGGACCCCGCTTGCGCTTTTATAAGCAAACCCCCGGCAGGCCAGGATCTCATCGAACACCACCGGCTCGCCGTCGAACGCCACGTCGGCGTAGACGCGGAAGTAGAAGGTGGGATCGGATTGATCCTCCGCTTGGCCATGGCTGGTCTGATCCTCGCCGCCGAGTATCAACACCGCCACGACGGCCACGCACAGCCCGCCGCCGATCCACCACCACAGCCCGCGCGAACGCGCAGCTCTCCCAGTGTCACCTGTCATAATCTCGACCCCCGCTGTGTGACGATACGAACTCTACGGCATTCCCTTGTGGGATACACTATTAAGTTGGAAAAACTATTAACTTTCTAGTTATAATCCGTGTATGCGCCCTCTTTGGCCACCGTCTCGAAGGCGTCGTTGCAGGCCAGGGCGC
>JAKSBE010000576.1 GCA_022361275.1 Kiloniellales bacterium | reverse complement strand
GGGAAACCCGCATGATGTCCTCCCCCAGTGTCGTCTTGGAACCGCTTGTCAGCCTGCGCGGATAGACTGCGATAATAACAGCTTGATGAGTCCTCGATGACAGAATTGTGTCAGCCTGCCGTTAAACTGTGGATTTCACTTTATGGTTGTGGCCTTTCCACCATTCGTGAGGTCCTTGCGATTCCGGTACTCGCGCCTGCGAACTCCGGAGGCGGGACGCGAGAGCACGATGACATGAGGTCGATTCGACCTCATGTCATCTCGCTCTAGGAAGACAGCGTCTCGCCCAGCGTTTCCTGTACCGTCGCCAGGAGGCGGCCGGAGACCAGCAGCGCCTCGTCCAGAGCGACCACGTCCGGGGCCAGGGCGCGGTCCTCGTCGAGCGTATCGACAGCGCCGCGGACCAGGTCGTGGGCGACCTCGGTGCCGCGGCCCAGGCTGGGCGGTTCCGCCAGGTCGACCGCTTGTGCCGCGACCATCAGCTCGATCGCCAGGATCTGGCGCAGGCGCCAGACGATGTCGCCGGCCTTGCGGGCCGCCAGGGGCGCGTTGGTGATGTCGTCCTCGACCCCGTCGGCGGACCAGCGCAGGTCGTGCGGGACCGGCTGGGCGAGGTGGCGGACTTCGGCCAGCAGCGCCTCGCCGGTCTTCAAGAGGGGCGCCATGCCGGAGCGCGAGACGCCCTGGGGCGACAGGGTGCCGGGCAGGCCGCTCAGGCGTTCGATCAGCAGGGCCACGGACCGGCTGACCGAGAGCGCGGCGACCGGGGCCAGGGCCATCGCCAGGGTGTCGAGCCCCAGTGCCAGGGCCGGGGTATGGAAGTTGCCGGTGGAGACGATCCGCTCCTCCTCGAAGAGCACCAGGGGGTTGTCGGCGCTGCCGTTGAGGTCGGCGTCGAGGATCGGCTCCAGGAAGTCCAGGGCCGCCTTGAGGCTGCCGTGGACGGCGGCGACGCAGCGCAAAGAGATCGGATCCTGCAGCCGCCGCGCCGCGCCCGGGTCGAGCAGGGCGCCGCCCTCGAGCAGGCGGCGCAGGCCGGCGGCCGCATGTTCCTGACCGGGCTGCGGCCGCGCCGCCGCGGCCTCGGCGGCGATCGGCGAGGTGTTGGCGCGGAAGCCTTCCATCGAGAGGGCCGCCGCGACCTGCGCCAGTTCGAGAAGCTCGCCGGCGTCGTGCAGGACCAGCGCGGTGCGGCCCGTCGTCGCCGAGGAGGCGTTGCAGATCGCCAGGCCGTCCTTCGGTGCCAATCGAAGCGCCTCGAGATCGGCCGCGCGCAGCGCGTCGCGGGCCGGCAGGCGTCGGCCGCCGCGCTCCATCTCGCCCTTGCCGAGCAGGGCCAGGCCGAGGTGCGCCATCTGGCAGAGGTCGCTGGCCCCGACCGAGCCGATCGAGGGGATCACCGGATGGACCTGCGCGTTGAGCAGCCGCGCGAGGGCGTCGGCGATCTCCAGCGAGGCGCCGGCGCCGCCGGCGAGCAGGCCGTTGAGCCGGACCAGCATCAGGGCCCGGGTCTGGTCCCGGGGCAGGGCCGGGCCCAGGGCCGTGCTGCGGGCCAGGACCGTGAGCTCGGAGCACTCGGCCATCTCCTCGCGCGACAGGCGGTGCGTCACCCGCGGGCCCAGTCCCGTGGTCAGGCCGTAGACCGGGACGTTGTCGTCGAGGTGGGCCTCGACCACGGCGCGGCTCAGAGCCATCCGCTCCAGCGCCTCCGGGGCCAGCGCCACCTGCAGGTCGTGACGCGCGACGCGGGCCAAGCTCTCCGGATCCAGGTCGAATCCGCTCAGGACCAGGGTTTCTTCATCCATGCCGACCTCCCCTTTGTGGCCAAGGGTCAGAGCGGTCGCCGACAGGGACCCTCGCCGGTGGGGCGCTCTGTTCTCTCTGCGGCGGGGCCGTCGCTTATCGCACACTGCCGACCACAGCCTGCTTGTAGTCTCATCCGGCCCCGATGCCGGACTCTGCCACAGCCGATCGCCGGCGGGCCAATCTTTCGGCGGGCCCGGCCGGGGCGCAGGATGGAAAGGCGCGCAGGAGGACTCCTTGGCGAGAGATCGATCGAGACGGCGCGCGCGGCGCGACGTCGGCGGCTTCAAGCAGCCGGACTGGCAGCTTCTCCGGAATCCCTACCGCCCCCTCGAGATCCTGGATCCGGACCAGATCGAGGCGATCCACGACACCTCGATGCGGATCCTCGAGGAGATCGGCATGGACTTCCTGCTGCCGGAGGCGCGGGAGATCCTCAAGGCCGCCGGCGCCGAAGTCGAGCCCGGCTCCGAGCGGGTCCGCTTCGACCGGAACCTGGTCCTGGAGGCCGTGGCCAAGGCGCCCTCGCGCTTCACCCTGTACGCCCGAAACCCGCAGCGGAACCTCAGCGTCGGCGAGAACCACCTGAATTTCGCTCTGATCGCGAGCGCGCCCAACGTCTCGGACCTGGAGGGCGGGCGGCGGCCCGGCAACTTCCCCGACTACTGCGACCTGCTGCGTCTCGGGCAGACTCTTAACATCATCCACCTCTACGGCGGCTATCCGGTGGAGCCCGTCGACCTGCCGCCGGAGACCCGGCACCTGGACTGCATCCAGGCCTTCATCGAACTGGGCGACAAGGTCTTCCACGGCTACTCCCTCGGCCGCGCCCGGATCCTGGACGCCATCGAGATGACCCGGATCGCCCATGGGATCGACCTCGAGACGCTGAAGACGAGGCCCAGCCTTTACTCGATCATCAACTCCAGTTCGCCGCTGCGCCTGGACGCGCCGATGCTGGAGGGCGTCATCGAGATGGCCCGGCGCAACCAGGTCGTGGTCCTGACCCCCTTCACCCTTGCGGGGGCGATGAGTCCGGTCACCCTGGCCGGCGCCCTGGCCCAGCAGAACGCTGAGGCCCTGGCCGGCCTGGCCTTCGCGCAGATCGTCAACCCCGGTGCGCCGATGGTCTACGGCGGCTTCACCTCCAACGTCGACATGAAGTCCGGAGCGCCGGCCTTCGGCACGCCCGAGTACACCCGCGCCGCCCTGGCCGGCGGCCAGCTGGCGCGGCGCTACGGGCTGCCCTACCGCTCGTCGAACGCCAACGCCTCCAACATCGTCGACGCCCAGGCGGCCTACGAATCCGAGATGTCGCTCTGGGGCGCGGTCATGGGCCACGCCAACATGGTCAAGCACGCCGCCGGCTGGATGGAGGGCGGGCTCTGCGCCTCCTTCGAGAAGGTGGTCCTGGACGCCGAACTGCTGCAGATGATGGCCGAATTCCTGCGGCCGATCGAGGTCGACGACTCGACCCTGGGCCTGGACGCCATCGCCGAGGTCGGCCCCGGCGGGCACTTCTTCGGCGCGGCCCACACCATGGCCCGCTACGAGACCGCGTTCTACGCGCCGATCCTCTCGGACTGGCGCAACTTCGAGACCTGGCAGGAGGCCGGCGCCGAGACCGCCACCCTGCGGGCCAACCGGCTCTACAAGAAGCTCCTGGCCGAGTACGAGCCGCCGCCGCTCGACCCGGCCATCCGCGAGGAACTGGCCGCCTTCGTGGCCCGCCGCAAGGAGGAGGGCGGGGCGGCCGCCGCCTGAAGGCCCGGCCGCTCAGCCCCGTTCCGCCTGGCCGGCCAGGGGGTGCAGGACCGGCTCCTTGGGCGTCAGCAGGTGCCGCCACAGGACCTGTCCGTAGCCCCGATAGTGGTAGCCGCCGTTGGCCGCCAGGATCTCCTCGCGGCGATGCCGCCAGACCCTGGGCAGGCGGTACCAGGGCAGCGCCGGCGCGCCGTGGTGGACGGCGTGCAGGTTGTTGTTGAGGAACAGCAGGGACAGCAGCGGCCCGCTCTCGACGATGGCGGTCCGCGCCGCCGCGTCCTCCGCCGCCCGGTGCTCCAGGAAGGAGCGCAGCAGGGTCAGGGCGAGGCCCGGATAGACGAAGAGCAGCAGGTAGGCGCCGAGGGGAATCTCGCAGACCCACACCACCCAGACCAGGACCAGGGCGACCGCGGGCAGGTGCCGGAGCCAGGCGCCGAGGTTCTCCCGGTCGCCGCGCAGCAGGCGGCGCGCCTCGCCGAGGAACAGGCGCAGAACCGCGATCGGCGGCCCCAGAAGCAGCCGCCCCAAGGCGGTGTTCTGGGCGGTCAGGAGCCGCCGCTTCAACTTGCCGCTGGCGCGCCATTCCTCGAGGCCGAGGTAGAAGGATTCCGGGTCGCTGAGCGGATCGGTCAGGCGGCTGTTGTCGTGGTGCTGGAGGTGGCTCCGGCGGTAGAGATGGAAGGGCAGCCAGAGCCAGAGGCTGGGATAGACGATCAGCTCGTCCAGGAAGGGCTTGCCGGTCGGGTGGCCATGAACCACCTCATGCTGAAGCGAGCCGTGCCAGGCCACGAGATAGCCGCCGAGCGGCAGGACCAGCCACCAGGGGAGCGCGTGATAGTGCCAGGTGAGGGCAAGGAAGCCGGCGTAGACGGCGAGGGCGACCAGGAGGCTGGGCCATTCGAGACCCCAGGGGTGTCGCTGGGCCGGGGGCGCCGTCGGAAGGTCGCGGTTTCCGGGCGACCTGGGGCCGAGCGTTGGCGCCTCGGAGGACGCCGGGTAGACTTGGTCCGGCCGTGTCGGCCTGTGTGGGCTTGGTGATCTGCTGAGCATCTATGCCAAAAGTCGATATGTTTTCGCCAATGTGTTGATTATACACAACGCTCGTTAATTTTCTACAACAGACTGCCCCGAGCCACGACTAGGGAGGCGGGTTGTGAACCGTGAAGAAGCCGTTGAGAAGTTCCAGACGCGTCTGAGCGAGGTGATCGAGCGCACCGGCCTGAGCCGCTCGGCCTTCGCCGCGCAGCTGGGCCTCGACCGTTCGACCCTTTCGCAGCTGTTGTCGAGCGGCAACGACCGCCTGCCGCGGGCCGAGACCATCGTCGCCATCGCCTCGATGGCGCAGGTCAGCGTCGACTGGCTGCTGGGCCTGTCCGAGGACGAGGAGAGCAGCGAACTGGTCGCCAGCGACCTGGAGATCGAGGCCAACGCCGGCCTGCCGATGGACGAGCGGTTGCAGCGCTGGCACGCGGAGGCGGTCGGCTACAAGATCCGCTACGTGCCGACCACCTTGCCCGACCTGCTGAAGACCAAGGAGGTCATCGGCTACGAGTACCAGGAGTACGGCGACCCGGTGCACGAGGCCCGGATCGAGGAAGCCGAGCGGCGCCTGGCCTACAGCCGCCGGCCGGAGACCGACATCGAGGCCTGCTCCTCCTACCATTCCCTGGACGCCTTCGCCTATGGCGAGGGGATCTGGCGCAACCTGACGCTCGAGGACCGGATCGCGCAGCTCGACTGGATGGTCGAGCTGACCGAGGAGCTCTACCCGACTTTCCGCTGGTTCCTCTACGACGGGCTGCAGCGCTTTTCGGTGCCCTACACGATCTTCGGCCCGACCCGGGTCGCGGTCTACGTCGGCAGCAGCTTCTTCGTGTTCAACGCGACCGAGCAGATCCGGGCCCTGTCCCGGCACTTCGACGACCTGATCCGCGCCGCCGTGGTCCAGCCGCCCGACGTGGCGGACTACCTGAAGGGCCTGAGGCGCAAGGTCGCCGGCGGCAAGGCGAAGGCGGCCCCGAAGGCCAAGGCGGCGGACAAGTGAGCCGAGGCCCGCTGGTCCGCAGCGCGGCGGGACCGTGCCGATGACGCTGGCGGCGCTGCCGATGTACGACCTGCCGGAGCTGCGGACGGCCACCGATGCCTGGTGGCAGGGCCTCGCCAAGGCCTTTCGGCGGCAGGGAATCCGCGAGGTGCCGGACAGCCTGGGACGCGCGGTGCAGGCCGGCGCGCGCGGCGCGGAAACCCGGCTGCTGTTCGGCCAGTGCTGCGGCTACGACCTGGTCCGCAAGCGCGACTCCCTGACCCTGCTCGCGACGCCGGCCTACCGCAGCCCGCATTGCCGGGGCGCGCGCTACCGGAGCCTGATCGTGGTCGGGGATTCGAGCCCGGCGGCGCGCCTGGAAGATCTGAGGGGCGGGAGCTGCGTGATCAACATGGCTTGCTCCCATTCCGGCACCACCGCCCTGCGCCACGCGATCGCCGCCCTGGGCGCGCCGCCGGCCGGCCGGGAGGGACGCTTCTTCTCCCGGGTCGAGGTCTCCGGCTCGCATGCCGATTCCTTGGACCGGGTCCGGCAGGGGCGGGCCGACTGCACCTCGGTGGATTGCGTCACCTTCGCTCTGCTGGCGCGGCACAGGGCGGCCGCGCTTGCCGGCCTGCGCGTGCTGGCCGAGAGCGCGCCGGCGCCGGGCCTGCCCTACGTCACGGGCGCCGACGGCGGCGGGGAACGCGCCGCGCGCCTTCGGGAGGGACTCTGCCTGGCGCTCGAAGATCCGGCCACGGCCGCGGCCCGTGACGCGCTCCTGATCGATGGGGTCGAGATCCTGCCCCTGTCCGCCTACGACCGTATCCTGGCCATGGAGGCGGAGGCCGAGGCCGCCGCGCCGCTGATCGCTCCCGGCCGGACGAGGAGCTAGAACGCGTTACCCGGCGCCTCGTCCGACCGCACTCTGGTTAACGGCTCTTGGACTGCTGCGGCGGGAAAAGAGCGGCTCTTCCCTGTGCCGCCGCGGGGTTTCTGGTGACCGGGCGGGGTTGGTTTAAAGGGTCTCGTAATCATTATCTGGTCTTCTCGACCGACCCTGCCGGGTTGGAGTGCGACGATCCCCGCAGTCCGGCCGGGCAGCCCGGCCTTCCGCTGGCCGGCAACGCCGCCTTTTCACGAGGAGACGACCCCATGGGGCGGGGCAGAGCATCGGGTCTTGGTGCTGTCGTGGGCCTTGCGCTCGCATGCCTGATCTGGCGGCCGGCGGGCGCCGAGGACGGGATGTCGACCCAGCTGGCGGAAAGCTTCGTGCAATCGGTCGGCGACCGCGCCGTCGAGATCCTCAGATCCTGCGGCCGCGAGGGCGCCTCGGTCGATCAGGAGGCCCTAGGAGAGCTGATTCGCGCCGGCTTCAACATCGAGCTGATCGGCCGCTTCGTCCTCGGCAAGTACGCCCGCAAGGCGACGACGGCCCAGCTCGGCGAGTACAGGCGCCTCTATCGGGACTTCTTCGTCGACAGCTATGCCAGGCAGCTTTGCGCCTTCCGGGGCGATCGGGTCACGGTGCTCGGCAGCCAGCCGGTCGGGGCGCGGGACATGATGGTCGAGACGCGGGTCGACCGCGATGGCCAGTCGCTCAACGCGTCCTGGCGGGTGCGCCGGAGCAAGGGGGCCTACAAGATCATCGATCTCGTGTTCGACGGGGTCAGCATGGCGCTGAGCCAGCGTCAGGAGTTCGCCGCGATCATCGTCAACGGCGGCGTCGAGCGCCTGCTCGAGGTCCTGCGCAGCAAGCTGGCGGCGGACGCGCGCGCCGGAGATCCGCGGCCGGACGCGGGCGAGGCCCGGGCGGCGAAAGGGCCGGAGAGCGCCCGAGGCGGCTCCGAGGGCGCGGTTATGGCCGCGCCAGTGAGCAGGTAGGGCGCGGGCATGCCGGACAGCCTCATCTTCGGCCTGGTCGGAGGCCTGATCGTCGCCGGGATCGTCGCCTTTCTTGCCTATCGAGCCTCCGGCCGCGACGAGGATCAGGACGACCTCGAGGACGACGACGCGCGCCCGGTCGAGCGGAAACCGAAGCGCGGCCTCTTCGGCGGCTTCGGCTTCAGCTTCGGGCTCGGACGGCCGACGGCGCCGCCGGCGGTCGAAAAGCGCAGCCAGAAGGTCGCCGGCTGGCGCAAGGAGATCGAAGAGGCCTGTGGCGCCACCGGTCTGATCAAGACGGATGCCGTCGCATGGATCGCCCCGCTGATCATCGACGGCCACAAGCGCGGCAGCGACGACCACACGATCGCCAGCAAGATCTCCGGCTGGGGCAACGCGCTCTGCGAGGAGGACAAGGCCAAGCTGGGCGTGCGGGCCGACGCCAAGCTGGGACGCGAATACGTCGAGGCCCTGACCCGCAAGGGGCGGAAGCGGCCTCTGGCCGCCGCCTACTTCGTGGTGCAGCGGGCAACCCATGCCCACTCGCAGTCGGAACGACTGAAACACCTCCGCACCGACGAGCACGTCGACGGCGTGGAGATCATCGCCACCGAAGGCGCCCTGACCTGCCTCGCCGCCCAGGGCATCGAAGGCCAGGTCTTCGAACCGGAGAAGGCGCCCGCCCTGCCGCTGCGGCGCTGCGACGCCGAATCCTGCCGCTGCGTCTATCAGGGCATCGAGACCGCGCCCGTCTCGGTCCGCCGCGCCGCAGCCCGCTGATCAGCCCGCTGATCCCTGGGCCGCGCAGGCAAGGCGGGCGACGGCCTCAGGGGTGTCCCCTCAGGGGTGTCTAAGGCGTCGGCCTGCCCAGTGCGCCCCGCTTCTCAAGACAAACCGGCTGGGCCCGGCCCGCCGGCCAGATGTAGACATAGTCGCAGTCGGCCCCCTTCAGGGCCGCGTTCGGCGGCGCCTCTTCGGTCTCTGAAGGTTCGGTTGCTGCCGGCTTCAGGGCGGTCGACTTCACCAGGCGGATCTCGGCCCGGCGGTTCTGCGCGGCGCTTTGGCCGTCCGGGGTCTCGACCTGCGGCCGCTCCTCGCCGAAAACCCGAGTCTCGATCTTCGACGGAGGCAGGCCGGAATCGACCAGTTCGGAGGCGACGGCCTCGACGCGGGCCTTGGAGAGCCGTCGGTTGTAGTCGGCGGCCCCCGCGCTGTCGCTGTGGCCGCTGACGACGACCTTGTTCAGGTTCGCCGACTTGGCGGCGGCGACCGCCTCGGCGATCACGGCGCGGGCGTCGTCGTCCAGCTGATCGCTGTTGAAGGCGAAGTAGGTGGTGTAGGCCTCCTCCGTGACCTTCTGCTCGCCCTGCGGGGCCGGCGCCGCGGTCTCGGTGCCGTCCTCGGTCAAAGGTGCGCAGGCCGCCGCCGAAAAGAGCGCGGCGCAGAGAACCGGGCCTAGAAGACGAGGCGCCGAAAAGGCCCCCGTAACATCCCGTAGCTTCGCAGTACGTCGTTGCGTGGTCATGGCTGCTCCCCCTCGAATCGATCCAGGATCGGGCCGTCCAGCCTCCCCCTCTTCGCCTGGTTCCGCCGGAACCAAAAAAGGGGCCAAGGGCGCCCGTCGAGGCGCCCCCGTCAAGTCACCAGGCGGGCGATCATAGCCGTTTTTTCCGGCCGCGGGGAGCCGCCGGTTCTGGCTAGATCAAACCGTGCCTAACTGGACTCAATTAGGCGCGGTTTGATCTATTTCATATAGTTAGAGTGGCTTATCCGCGTTCGAATGAACGCCGGCTGCTCTAGGCCCCCGCCGCGCGTTAACCTTTCAGGAGGTCGAAGAGCGCCAGGGCCACGACCTCCGTCGCCTGGTGGAGCGAGGTCAGCGGCAGGCGCTCGTCGGCCCGATGGGCATTGGCGTCCTCGATGGAGCGTGGGCCCGCGCCGTAGAGCACGCTGGGGATGCCGGCGGCGGCGTAGTGCCGCGCATCCGTGTAAAGGGGCACGCCTCTTGATACGATTTCCTCGCCCAGAACCTCGCTGGCCCGCGCGCAGAGCAGCTCGGTCAGGCGGGCACCGCCCGCGGCCGGGACCAGCGGCTCGGCCAGCAGGATCCGGCGCTGGGTCACGGTCACGCCGGGGAAGGACCCGGCGGTCTCCTCGATCAGCGCCCTCAACTCGGCCTCGACCGCCGCGGGCTGCTCCTCGGGGATCATCCGCCGGTCCAGGCGGAAGGTCACGCGGTCGGGGACGACGTTGGTGTTGATGCCGCCCTCGATCAGGCCGACCGTGAGCTGCGGGCTGCCGATCCCCGGGGTCTCGGAGACCTGCGTGCCGAGGCCGCGGCGCCAGTCGTAGAGCGCCGAAAGGATGCCGGCGGCCGCTTCCAGGGCGTCGACCCCGGTCGACGGCATGGCGGCGTGGGCCGAGCGCCCCCGGACCTCGACCTCGAGATGCAGGCAGCCGTTGTGGGCGGTGACCACGGCGTAGGAGAAGCCGGCGCCGACGGCGAGGTCCGGCTTGGAGATGCCTGCCTCGATCAGCCAGCGCGGGCCGATCTCCCCGCCGGCCTCCTCGTCGTAGGTCAGGTGCAGCTCGACCGTGCCCGCCAGCGCCGCGCCGGCCTGGGCCGCCGCGTCGACGGCCAGCAGGGCGAAGGCATAGGTCGCGAAATCGGACTTCGAGACCGCGACGCCGCGGCCGTACATCCATCCGTCCTCGATCTCGGCGCCGTAGGGGTCCTTGGTCCAGCCTTCGCCGGGCGGCACCACGTCGCCATGGGCGTTGAGCGCGACCACCGGGCCCGCGCCGAAGCGCCGCCGGACCACGAGGTTGGTCGCGGCGATCATGCCCTTGGCCCGCGCGCGGTCCTCGGGGACGGGATGGCGCTCGACGGTCAGGCCGAGGCCCTCGAGCAGGTTTGCCGCGGCCTCGGCATGGGCGCGGCAGTCGCCGGGCGGGTTGTCCGAGGGTACCTTCACCAGTTCGGCCAGGAAGCGGGTCTCGGCCTCCCGCTGCCCGGCGAGGAAGCGGCGGATGGTCTCCGGTCCGGTGCTCATGGGCTGAGGTCCATCTTGACGGTCATGGGGGCGGTCAGGGCAGGAGGTCCTGGAGGCGCAGCAGGGCGATCCGTTCGATCTGGGCCAGCGCCTCCGCGAACTCGGCCTCGGGGTCGTTGTCGAGACGGCGCTCGAAGGCGGCCAGGATCTCCGCCTTGCCGCGGCCCTTGACCGCCGTGATGAAGGGGAAGCCGAACCTGGCCCGATAGGCGTCGTTCAGGCCGGTAAAACGGGCCAGCTCGTCTTCGGTCAGGGCATCGAGGCCGGCCGAGGCCTGCTCCTTGTTGGACTCGGCGGTGAGCCGCCCGGCCAGGGCCAGGCGCCCGGCCAGGTCCGGATGGGCGTCGATCAGGGCCTTCTGGCGATCCCGGGGCGCGCTCCGCAGGACGGCGCAGAGCGCCTCATGCAGGCCCGCCGCGTCTTTCGCCTCCGCCGGCAGGCCGGCGTCGAAAGCGGCTTCGGCGATCCAGGGCGAATGCTCGAAGATCCCGCCGAAGGTCGCGACGAAGTCGGCGCGGGACAGCGCGCAGGGGTCGAGTTGCCCCGTCATGACGCCGCGCCGTGCCGGGCGTGCCAGTGGCGGGCGATGTCGAGGCGGCGGGTGATCCAGACCGCCTCCTGTCCGGCGGCATGGTCGAGGAAGCGGGCGAGGGCGGCGGCGCGTCCGGGCCGCCCGGCCAGCCGGCTGTGCAGGCCGACCGACATCATCTTGGGCGCGCCCCGGCGGCCCTCCTCGTAGAGCAGGTCGAAGCCGTCCCGGAGGTAGGCGAAGAACTGGTCGCCCGAGTTGAAGCCCTGGGCGGTCGCGAAGCGCATGTCGTTGGCATCCAGGGTGTAGGGGACGATCAGGTGAGGACCCTTCGGGCCCTTCACCCAATAGGGCAGGTCGTCCGCGTAGGAGTCTGAGGAGTAGAGAAAACCCCCGTCCTCCATCACCAGCTTCAGGGTGTTCTCCGAGCAGCGGCCGGTGTACCAGCCGAGCGGCCGCTCGCCGACCGCCTCCCTATGGATCCGGATCGCCTCGGCCAGGTGCCGCCGCTCCTCGTCTTCCGGGACGTCGCGGTAGTCGATCCACTTGAGGCCGTGGGAGGCGATCTCCCACTCGGCCTCGCGCATCGCGGCGACTGCTTCCGGGTTGCGCGCGAGGGCGGTCGCGACGCCGTAGACGGTGACCGGCAGGCCGCGCTCGGCGAAGAGCCGCCAGAGCCGCCAGAAGCCGGCCCGGCTGCCGTACTCGTAGATCGACTCCATGTTCATGTGGCGCCGGCCGGGCCAGGGCTCGGCGCCGACGATCTCGCTGAGGAAGGCCTCGGAGGCGGGATCGCCGTGGAGGATGCAGTTCTCGCCGCCTTCCTCGTAGTTGATCACGAACTGCAGCGCGAGCCGGGCGCCGCCCGGCCACTTGGGATCCGGCGGGCGGCGGCCGTAGCCGACCAGATCCCGGGGATAGGCCTCCGTCATCGCTCCTCGCTTGCGCTCGCCCGGCCAGGCGACGCCATTTCACTACGTCCCGCGGATCGGAGTAAACTGCTACGCTATCGCGAGACGACTCGATCGGAGGAAAGAGGCGAAGGCATGACCCAATCCGCGGCCGAAGGGAAGGGCCGGCTGACGACCCATGTGCTGGACACCGCCCGGGGGCGGCCGGCGTCCGGCGTCCGGATCGAGCTCTATCGCGAGGATGCCGACGGGCGGCGGCGCCTGGGCGAGGCGGCGACCAACGCCGACGGGCGCTGCGAGGCGCCTCTGCTGTCCGCGGCCGCGTTCGAGGCCGGGTGCTACGAACTGGTGTTCCACGTCGGGGCCTATTTCCGGGCCCAGGAGATCGCGCTGCCGACACCGCCTTTCCTGGACCAGGTGCCGGTCCGCTTCGGCATGGCCGAGGCCGGCGGGCACTACCACGTGCCCCTGTTGATCTCGCCCTACGGCTACAGCACCTATAGGGGCAGTTGAGGGCCGGGGCAACTGAGGGTCGAAGCGGGACTGAAGATGCGCGAGGAGATCCGCTTCCTGCTTGGCCACGAGGCCCGCGTCGCCAAGGCGCTGGACCCGACCATGACCGTGCTCGACTACCTTCGCCAGGAGGCGGGCCTGGTCGGGACCAAGGAGGGCTGCAACGAGGGCGACTGCGGCGCCTGCACGGTGGTCCGCGTGCGGCCCCGTGGGGGGCGGCTGCACTATGAAGCGCTCAACGCCTGCATCCAGTTCCTGCCGACCCTGGACGGCTGCCAGTTGCTGACGGTCGAGCATCTCGCCGCGCCCGACGGGACCCTGCATCCGGTGCAGCAGGCCATGGTCGACTGCCACGGCTCGCAATGCGGCTTCTGCACGCCGGGCTTCGTGATGTCGCTCTTCGCCCTGAGCCGGGACCGGCAGGCGGTGCCCTCGGCCTCCGAGATCGACGACGCCCTGGCCGGCAACCTCTGCCGCTGCACCGGCTATGCGCCGATCGCCCGGGCGGCGACGCGCCTCTACGAGGGCGATCCGCGCCAGGACCCTGTCGCCGCGCGGGAGGAGGAGACCCGGGAGGCGCTGGCCTCGCTCCGCGACCACGTCACCCTGGCCTTCGGTCAGGGCCCGCGCCGCTTCTTCGCGCCGGCGAGGCTGGACGTCCTGGCCGATCTGCTGACCGCGCATCCCGAGGCGACCATCGTCGCCGGCTCGACCGACGTCGGGCTCTGGGTGACCAAGGCGCTGCAGCGCCTCGGCACCGTGGTCTGGATCGGCCGCGTCGAGGAGCTGGCACAGGTCGAGGAGACCGAGCGGTCGATCGAGATCGGCGCCGGCGCCAGCTACGCCGACGCCGCGGCGGCCCTGGCCCGCCACTATCCCGACATGGGCGAGGTGATCCGCCGCCTGGGCTCGGTCCAGATCCGCAACCTCGGCACCATCGGCGGCAACATCGCCAACGGCTCGCCGATCGGTGATTCGCCGCCGCTGTTGATCGCGGCCGGCGCCACCCTGCACCTGCGTCAGGGCAAGACACGGCGCAGCCTGCCGCTGGAGGACTTCTTCCTCGACTACGGCAGGCAGGACCGCGCGCCGGGCGAGTTCGTCGAGAAGGTGACCGTGCCGCTGCCGCCGGCCGGCAGCGCCTTTCGCGCCTACAAGATCTCCAAGCGCTTCGACCAGGACATCTCCGCCGTGCTCGGCGCCTTCCAGCTCCGTTTCGACGGCGCCCGGGTCGCCGAGGCGCGGGTCGCCTACGGCGGCATGGCGGCGACGCCGAAGCGGGCCGCCGCGGTCGAAGCCTGCCTGACCGGCGCCGACTGGGACGAGGCCACGGTGGCGCGGGCCATGGCGGCGCTGGAACGGGACTTCGCGCCGATCACCGACTGGCGGGCCAGCGCCGGCTACCGCCTGCAGGTGGCCAAGAACCTGCTGCGGCGCCTCTACATCGAGACCAGCGATCCCGCGACCGAGACCCGCCTGGTCGGCGACCGGAGCCTGGCCCATGCCTGACTCGCGGGCGCCCGAGCGGATCAGCGGCGCGGTGCACCAGGCACGCCGCCACGACAGCGCCCACAAGCACGTCTCCGGCGCGGCCGCCTACATCGACGACCTGCCCGAGCCCGCGGGCCTTCTGCATGTTTGCTTGGGCACGGGCGGGGACGCCCATGCCCGGATCACCGGCCTGGACCTCGAGCCGGTGCGCAAGGCCGACGGCGTGGTCGCCGTCTTCACCGCGACCGATGTTCCCGGGATCAACGACATCAGCCCGACCCATCGCGACGACGAGCCGGTCTTCGCGACCGACCGGCTGCTCTTCGCCGGCCAGCCGCTCTTCGCGGCCGCGGCCGAGACCCGGGATCAGGCGCGCCGGGCCGCCCGGCTCGCCGTCGTCGAGACCGAGGCGCTGGACCCCGTGGTCACCCTGGAGGCCGCCAAGGCCGCGGGTACCCTGGTGACCGAGCCCCTGACCCTGGCGCGGGGCGACGCGGCCGCGGCCCTGGAGCGGGCGCCGCGGAGGATCTCCGGCCGGATGACGATCGGCGGCCAGGACCATTTCTACCTGGAGGGTCAGATCGCCATGGCCCTGCCGGGCGAGGACGACGAGGTCACGGTCTTCTCCTCGACCCAGCATCCCAGCGAGGTCCAGCACATGGTCGCCAAGGTGCTGGGCGTGCCTTCGGGTGCGGTCACGGTCGAGGTCCGGCGCATGGGCGGGGCCTTCGGCGGCAAGGAGACCCAGGGCAACCTCTTTGCCGTGGTCGCCGCGCTGGTCGCCAAGGCCACGGGCCGGGCGGCGAAGCTCAGGCCCGACCGCGACGACGACATGATCATCACCGGCAAGCGCCACGACTTCCTGGTCGACTACGAGGTCGGCTTCGACGAGGCGGGCGCGATCCGGGCGGTCGAGATGACCTATGCCGCGCGCTGCGGCTGGTCCGCCGATCTCTCCGGCCCGGTCGCCGACCGGGCGCTGTTCCACGCCGACAACTGCTACTTCTATCCGGCGGTCCGCCTGACCTCGGAGCCGCTGAAGACCAACACGGTGTCCAACACCGCCTTCCGCGGCTTCGGCGGGCCCCAGGGGATGCTCGGCGGCGAGCGCCTGATCGAGGAGATCGCCTTCGCCACCGGCAAGGACCCGCTGGAGATCCGCAAGCGCAACCTCTACGGCAAGGCCGAGCGGAACCTCACCCCCTACCACCAGGAGGTCGAGGACAACATCGCCCTGGAGATCATCGAGGCGCTGGAGGTCTCGGCCGACTACTGGGCGCGCCGGGCGGCCCTGCGCGCGGCCAACGCGAAATCCAAGGTGATCCTGCGCGGACTGGCGCTGACCCCGGTCAAGTTCGGCATCTCCTTCACCGCGACCCACTACAACCAGGCCGGGGCCCTGGTCCACGTCTACAGCGACGGCAGCATCCACCTGAACCACGGCGGCACCGAGATGGGGCAGGGGCTCTACGTCAAGGTCGCCCAGGTGGTGGCGGAGGCGTTCCAGGTCGACATCGAGCAGGTGCGCATCTCGGCCACCACCACCGGCAAGGTGCCCAACACCTCGGCCACCGCGGCCTCGGCGGGATCGGACCTGAACGGCATGGCGGCCCAGGCCGCGGCCCGCACGATCAAGGGGCGCCTGATCGACTTCGCCGTGCAGCACTGGGGCGTGCCGCCGGAGCAGGTGGTCTTCCTGCCGGGGCGGGTCCGGGTCGGCAACAGGGAGATGGCCTTCGCCGAACTGGTCAAGCAGGCCTACATGGCGCGGGTCTCCCTGTCCTCGACGGGCTTCTACAAGACCCCCAAGATCCACTGGGACCGGGCCAAGGGGCGCGGCCGTCCGTTCTACTACTACGGCTACGGCGCGGCCTGCTCGGAGGTCGCGGTCGATACCCTGACCGGGGAGTACCGGGTCGAAAGGGTCGACATCCTCCACGATGTCGGCAAGTCTCTGAACCCGGCGATCGACCTGGGCCAGATCGAGGGGGGATTCGTTCAAGGCATGGGCTGGCTGACCACCGAGGAGCTCTGGTGGGACGACGCAGGGCGGCTGCGCACCCACGCGCCCAGCACCTACAAGATCCCGGCCTGCGGCGACCGGCCGCGGGTCTTCAACGTCGAGATCCTCAAGAACGCCGAGAACCGCGAGGACACGATCTACCGCTCCAAGGCGGTGGGCGAGCCGCCGCTGATGCTGGCGATCTCGGTGCTGCACGCCCTTTCCGACGCGGTCGCCGGCATCGCCGGCCACGCCATCTGCCCGCGCCTCGACCCGCCCGCCACGCCGGAGCGGGTGCTGGCGGCGGTCGAGCGTCTGCGCGCGGCGGGAGCGGCCTGAGCGTGGCGGCAGGGCCGGGCGTGAACGGCGGGCCGCCACCGCGCCTGGAGGTTCGGGCGGCGAGCAAGCGCTTTCCCGGCGTGCTCGCCAACGACCGGGTGAGCTTCGCGGTCCGGCCCGGCGAGGTCCATGCCCTGCTCGGCGAGAACGGCGCCGGCAAGAGCACCCTGGTCAAGATGATCTACGGCGTCCTCCATCCCGACGAGGGCGGGATCCTCTGGGACGGCGCGCCGGTCAAGGTCGCGGACCCGCGCGCCGCCAGGGCGCTGGGCATCGGCATGGTGTTCCAGCACTTCTCGCTCTTCGAGGCCATGACCGTGCTGGAGAACGTCGCCCTGGGCATGGACAAGCCGGGAGACCTGGGCGCGCTCTCGGTCCGGGTCGAGGAGGTCTCCCGCGCCTACGGCCTGCCGCTCGACCCGCATCGCGAGGTCCACACCCTCTCGGTCGGCGAGCGCCAGCGCATCGAGATCGTCCGTTGCCTGCTGCAGGCTCCGAAGCTGCTGATCATGGACGAGCCGACCTCGGTGCTGACCCCGCAAGAGGTGGAACGGCTCTTCGAGACCCTGCGCAAGCTGGCCTCCGAAGGCTGCTCGATCCTCTACATCAGCCACAAGCTGCACGAGATCAGGGCGCTCTGCGACCGGGCGACGATCCTGCGCGGCGGCCGGGTGGTCGCGGAATGCGATCCCGCGATCGAGACCGCGACCAGCCTGGCGCAGATGATGATCGGCGCCGAGCTCAAGTCCCTCGACCGCCGGCGCGGTGCCAGGGCCGGTGAGGTGCGGCTGACCGTCGAGGGCCTGGATCTGCCGTCCGGGGATGCCCACGGCATCGACCTGCACAACATCTCGCTGGAGGTCCGCGGCGGCGAGGTCTTCGGCATCGCCGGGGTCGCCGGCAACGGCCAGAACGAGCTGGTGCAGGCCCTCTCGGGGGAGGTCCTGGCCGAGAGGCCGGAGGTGATCCGCATCGACAACCATGCCGTCGGCTACCTGGATGCCGGCGAGCGGCGGCGCCAGGGGCTCTGCTGCGTGCCGGAGGAGCGCCTCGGCCACGGCGCGGTGCCGGTCATGGACCTGGTCGAGAACGCGGTGCTCAGCGGGCATCACCGCATGGGCCTGCTGACGGCGCTCTTCATCCGGGCCCTGGCCGCCGGCCGCTTCGCCAAGCGCATCGTCGGCGACTTCGACGTCCGGACGCCGGGAGTCGCGGCCTCGGCCGGCAGCCTCTCGGGCGGCAACCTGCAGAAGTTCATCGTCGGCCGGGAGATCCTCCAGGCGCCGGGCGTCCTGGTCGCCTCGCAGCCGACCTGGGGCGTCGACGCCGGGGCGGCCGCGGCGATCCACCAGGCGCTCTTCGACCTGGCCGCCCAAGGCACGGCGGTCCTGGTGATCTCCCAGGACCTGGACGAGCTGCTCGCGATCACCGACCGCCTGGCGGTGATCAACGTCGGCGTGCTGTCCAGCGCCCTGGTCACGGCCGAGGCCTCGGTCGAGGAGATCGGGCTCCTGATGGGCGGCATCCACGGCCTGGACGCCCATCCGGAACCGGCGCGAGCGGGCGGCGATGGCGATTAAGATCGAGCCCAGACGCGAGATCTCGCGGCGGCTGCTGTACCTGACGCCGCTGCTCGCCTTCCTGCTGACCGTGGTCACCGGCTTCTTCCTCTTCGCCGTGATGGGCAGCGATCCCTTGCTGGCGCTCTATCACTTCTTCGTCTCGCCGCTCCTCAGCCTCTACGGCCTGAGCGAGCTGCTGGTGAAAGGGGCGCCGCTGATCATGATCGGGGTCGGCCTGGCCATCGGCTTCCGGGCCAACGTCTGGAACATCGGCGCCGAGGGCCAGCTCACCCTGGGTGCCGTCGCCGGCGGCGGCCTGGGTCTGCTGTTCTGGAACCAGACCGGCTTCTGGATCCTGCCTTTGATGTGCTTGGCCGGGATCCTGGGCGGCATGGCCTATGCCGCGATCCCGGCCTTCCTGAAGACCCGTTTCGACGTCAACGAGATCCTGACCAGCCTGATGCTGACCTACGTGGCGACCCTGTTCCTCAGCACCCTGGTCTACGGGCCCTGGAAGGACCCGGAGGGCTTCAACTTCCCGCAGTCGCGGATGTTCACCGATTCGGCGCTGCTGCCGATCATCCTGGAGGGCACGCGGCTGAACCTCGGCGCCGTGGTCGCGCTGCTGGTCGCGGTCGCCGGCTGGGTCCTGATGACCTTCACCATCGTCGGCTTCCAGATCCGGGTCGTCGGCCTGGCGCCGGCGGCCGCGCGCTTCGCCGGCTTCAGCCGCAAGCGGGTGATCTGGCTGAGCCTCCTGATCGGCGGCGGCCTGGCCGGCCTGGCCGGTACCTTGGAGGTCGCCGGGCCGATCGGTCAACTGGTCCCGGTGATCACCCCGGGCTACGGCTTCACCGCGATCATCGTCGCCTTCCTGGGCCGGCTGCATCCCCTGGGCATCATCCTTTCCGGCCTTTTGGTGGCGCTGTCCTACATCGGCGGCGAGAACGCCCAGGTCGAGGTCGGCCTGCCCCAGGCGGTGACCGGCGTCTTCCAGGGGCTGCTGCTGTTCTTCCTGCTGGCCTCGGATTTCCTGGTCCGCTACCGGATCCGGATCCTCAGGCCCGCGACGGAGGGATAGGCCGTGTCCGCCGAAGCCAGCGTCCTGGTCCTGCTGACCATCATCTCCGCGGCCACGCCCTTGCTCTTCGCGGCCCTGGGCGAGCTGGTGGTGGAGAAGTCCGGGGTCCTGAACCTCGGGGTCGAGGGCATGATGCTCGCCGGCGCGGTCAGCGGCTTCGCGGTGGCGGTGACCACCGGCAGCGGCGCCCTCGGGGTGGTCGCCGGCGCCCTGGCCGGCTCGGCCATGGCCCTGATCTTCGGCGTCCTGACCCTGACCCTGGCCGCCAACCAGGTCGCGACCGGGCTGGCGCTGACCATCTTCGGGATCGGCCTCTCGGCGCTGCTCGGGGCCGGCTTCGTCGGCGTGCCGGTGACCCCGCTGCCCAAGCTGGACCTGCCCGGCCTCAGCGACCTGCCGCTGGTCGGGGCGCTGTTCTTCGGCCACGACGCCCTGGTCTACCTCTCGATCCTGGCGACCCTCGGCGTTGCCTGGTTCCTCAGGCGCAGCCGCGGCGGTATGATCCTGCGCGCGGTCGGTGAGTCCGACATCGCGGCCCATTCGATCGGCTACGATGTCATCGCCGTGCGCTATCGGGCGGTTCTGTTCGGAGGGGCGATGTCCGGCCTCGGCGGCGCCTACCTGTCGCTGTCCTATACCCCGATGTGGGCGGAGGAGATGACCGCCGGGCGCGGCTGGATCGCCCTGGCGCTGGTGGTCTTCGCCTCCTGGCGGCCCGGGCGCCTGCTGCTCGGCGCCTACCTCTTCGGCGGCGT
>JAKSBE010000127.1 GCA_022361275.1 Kiloniellales bacterium | reverse complement strand
GGCGACCCGCTGTCCCGGCAAGAGGTGGCGCACGCCCGGGCCGACGTCGATGACCACGCCGGCGGCCTCCATGCCCAGCGCGCCCGGCGGCGTCACCAGGTCGAAGCACCCGCTGCGGCAGTAGACGTCGATGAAGTTGACGCCGATCGCGGTCTGGCGCAGGCGGACCTGGCCCGGCCCCGGGGCCGGCGCCGTGACGGGGGCGGGGTGCAGCTCCTCCGGCCCGCCGTGGCGGTCGATGACCATCGCCAGGCCCTCGATCGCGTTGCCGTCCGCCGCTACGGCGGCCGGAGCCGGCGGGCTTCCGCCGCGCCCTTCGACCCGGGCGCGGATTGCCGCGAAGCCGGCCTCGTAGACGCCCTCCGCGACCAGCGCCGCCAGTTCCCGCTCGCGGCCCTTCGGCGTCTCGAAGCGGGAGCTCCAGGACCAGAAGGTCCGGTCGCCGTCGGTGACGGGTTTCAGGGTCACCTCCGCGACGTAGTTCAGCAGCGGGACCTGGCTCTCGACGATGCTGTAGCGGAAGCTGTGCTCCTTGTCGGAAAGGGCCAGCAGGCGTTCGCGCAGACGCTCGCCGCCGGTCAGCACGAAGTCGCGCACGGCGCCGACCCGGTCGCTGCGCCGGCCGCCCTCGACCCGGCTGCGGTCGACCGCGGGATGCCAGCGGTCGTGGCCGTTGAAGTCGCGCAGCACCTCCCAGACCGCCGCGATGGGGGCGTCGATGACGGTGCTGCGGCGGACCGAGACCACTTCAGCCTCCGAAGCGGCTCTTCAAGGAGTCGAAGCCGCCCTGGAAGACCCCCTGGCCGATGGCGGCGACCAGCTCCGCCTCGCGCGCGGGCGGGCAGTCGAACGCGGCCGACCATTCGGCGAAGCTGCGCCCGCCGTCGGTGATCGGGGTCAGCTTCAGGGTCGCGACGTAGTTCTCGACGCCCATCGGGCTTTCGAGGATCGCGTAGGTGCAGCTGTAGTCGTAGTCGGAGAGCGCCAGCAGGCGTTCCCGGATATGGCCGCCGTCCTTCAGCCGGAAAGCCCGCACGCAGCCGACCTGGTCGGCCGGCGCGCCGCCCTCGATCCGGCTCTCGGCGATCGCCGGGTGCCACGACGGCAGCCCGTTGAAGTCCCGGATCGCCGCCCAGACCCGCTCGGCCGGTGCGCCGATGACCGAGGAGGTGTAGACCTGGGCCACGCCTAGTCGTCCTTCTTCTTGGAGCTCTTGGTGTCCCCCTTGGCGTCCTTGGCGAGGCTCTGGGCGTCCCGGGCCGAGCGGAAGATGTCGCCCATCCGCGCGACGTTGGGGCTCTCGACCCCGATCTCCTTCATCATCTCGTCGATCAGGGGCGCCTGGGCGCGATAGCGCAGGGCGCTCTCGATCACCTCGTCGGTCGGCGTGCGGGCGCCGCCGCCGTTGCCGCCGCCGAGGCCGTCGACGTGCAGGATCTTGATGCCCTCGATCCGCTCCATCGGCCGCACGCTCTCGCGCACGATGCCCTCCAGGCGGTCGATCATCTTGGACCGCAGCAGCGCCGCGCGGGCGTCCTCGCTGAGGATGTTCTCCGCCTCGTTGCGCAGGCGCTGGGCCTCCGCGGCGACCGCGGCGGCGACCTTCTCCGCCTCGGCGGCGATCTTCGCGGTGTCGGCGTCCTTGGCCGCGATCAGGCGGTCGACCGCGGCGATGCGCTCGGCGATCTCGGTCTCGCGGGTGGTCGCGACCTTCTCCTCGGCCTCCGCGGCGCGGGCGCGCGCGGCCTCGGTCTCGACCCGGGTCTCGGCCTGCTCGGACTCCTTGCGCAGGACCGCGATCCGGCGCTCGATCTCGGCCAGCTCCAGGGCCTGGGCCCGGTCGACCGCGAGGCGCTTGAGGTCGCGGTCCTGGAGGATCCGCGCCTCCTCCAGGCCGCGGTCCGAGGCGATGCGCGCCCGCTCGACCTCCTCCCGCGCCGAGATCTCGGCTTCCTCGACGGACTGGCGCTGGGCGATCTGCTGCGAGCGCAGCAGCCGGTCGCGCTCGATCCGCGCCTTGTCGAGCACCTGCTCCTGGGCGACCCGGGCCGACTCGACCGCCTTCTGGGCCGAGATCTTGGCGGTCTCGATCTCCTGGCCGCGGGCGATCTCGCGGCTCTCGGTCTCCTCCTCCGCGACGATGCGGGCCTCGCGCAGCTGCCGCTCCGAGACGATGCGGGCGCGCTCGACGTCCTCCTGGGCGGCGATCTCCGAGGTCTCGACGTCGTGGCGCTGCTGGATCTGCGCCTGGCGGATCTGCCGCTCGCGGGCGATGCGGGCCTGCTCCAGGGCCTGCTCCTGCGCGATCCGGGCCTGCGCGATCTCCTGCTGGGCCTTGATCTCGGTCTCCTCCAGGGCGCGCCGGCGGGCGATCTCGCGGGTCCGGGTCTCCTCGTCGCTGGCGATGCGGGACGTCTCCGCCTCGGCCTCCCGGGCGGCCCGGGTGCGCAGGATCTCGGCCCGCTGCTCGGCGCGCAGGGCCTCCAGCTCCAGCTCCTGGGTCAGGCGCGAGCTCTCGCTCTCCTGCTCCAGCTTCAGGGTCTCCTTCTCCGCCTCCAGGTTGCGGGTCCGGATCGCGACCATGGCCGACTGCTCGATGTCGTTGCGCAGCCGGCGCCGGGCCTCGATGGTCTCGATCAACTGGGTCAGGCCTTCCGCGTCGAAGCGGTTGGAGGGGTCGAAGAACTCCAGCTTGGTCTGGTCCAGGTCGGTGATCGCGGCGGACTCCAGTTCCAGGCCGTTGCGCGCCAGCGCCCCGGCCGCGCGCTCCTCGACCGTGGCGACGAAGTCGCCGCGCTTCTCGTGCATCTCGTCCAGGCTCATCTCGGCCGCGGCGGAGCGCAGGGCGCCGACGAACTTGCCGGTCAGCAGGTCGGCCAGCTCCTCCGGTTCGGTGGTCCGCCGGCCCAGGGTCGAGGCGGCGGCGGCGACCGCCTCCGGCCTCTGGATCACGCGCACGAAGAACTCGGCCTCAATGTCGACCCGCATGCGGTCGCGGGTGATGACCGCGTCCTCCTGCGCCCGCGCCACCGCGATGCGCACGACGTTGAGGTTGACCGGGGTCACCTCGTGCACGATGGGCAGGACCAGCGCGCCGCCGTTGATGACCACGGTCTCGCCGCCGAAACCGGTGCGCACGAAGGCGACCTCCTTGGTCGAGCGGTGGTAGAGCCAGTTCAGCAGGTAGACGATCACCACGATCAGGATGATCGCGGCGATGAGCCAGAGGATGATCGATCCGATCAGGCCGCTCGTCATGGTCTCGTCCTCCCTTCAGCCTGTTTTGGCCTTGAGCCTTTTCTGGCCTTCAGCCTGTCCTCAGGGCCTTGAAGGCCTTGGTCTGCTCGGTCAGCGCCACCTCGGCCGGCAGCCGCTCCATGGAGGAGGCGCCGTAGAAGCCGTGGCAGTTCTCGGTGTTCTCCAGGACGTAGCCGGCGTCGGCGGGCTGGGCGACGGGGCCGCCGTGGACCAGCACCAGGACCTCCGGGTTGACCCGCAGCGCCGCCGCCGCCCAGGCCTCGACCAGGGCCGGGCAGTCCTCCAGGCGCAGCGCGGTCTCGGCGCCGATCGCGCCGCCGGTGGTCAGCCCCAGGTGGCAGACCACGATGTCGGCGCCGGCCTCGGCCATGGCCGCCGCGTCCGCCTCGTTGAAGACGTAGGGCGTGGTGAAGAGGTCCTTCTCGCGGGCCAGGCGGATCAGGTCGATCTCCTGGCCGTAGGACATGCCGGTCTCCTCCAGGTTGGC
>JAKSBE010000495.1 GCA_022361275.1 Kiloniellales bacterium | reverse complement strand
GGACTTGCCGATGAAGTCGTCGACGTCGAGGGTCGGCAGGGTGACGTCCTTGCCCTCGCCGGCCATCCAGTCGGTCAGGTTCTGCACCTGGCCGTAGCGGAAGTGGGTGCCGATCAGGTCGGAGTCGTTGACGTAGGCGTCGTAGAGGTTCTCGCCCGACTGCATCTGCGACTGCAGCTTCTCGATCACGTCGCCTTCCTGGATCAGGTCGTGGGTCACCTTGATCCCGGTGATCTCCTCGAAGGCCTTGGTCAGGGTCTTGGACTCGTACTCGTGGGTCGGGATGGTCTCCGAGACGACCTTGATCTCCAGGCCCCTGAAGGGCTCGGCCGCCTTGACGAACCACTCCATCTCCTCGAGCTGCTCCGCCTTCGACAGGGTCGAAGGCTGGAACTCGCCGTCGATCCAGCGCTCGGCGGCCGCCATGTCCGCCGCCGCCGCGCCCGCCCACCCGGCGAGGGCGAGCGCCGCGACCGCGCCTGCGGTCGCGAACCGGCCCGGGGCCGGCCTACCGGGGTTCTTCATCTGCCTTACCTCCCATTCTCTGCTGCTTCTCTCGTTGGTTACTGCCTCTTCGGCCTGCCTCCGCCGCCCTTCGCCCGCGCGGTGCTTCGTGACCGCGGCCCGCTTTTTCAACCGCTCAAGCATATCGCAGGATCAGCAGGCCACATACGACCGAGACCCCGAGCGCGACCCAGAGGCTCAGGTCGCTCAGGCCGATGAAGCCGAGGTGGATGTAGGCCGCGGTCAGAAGGGCGATGAACAGCCGGTCGCCGCGGGTCGTGCGGATCGGCAGCAGGCCGCGGCGCTCCACGGTCGGCTGCAGGATCTGCCAGACGGTCATGCCGACCAGGATCAGCACGATGGTCGTGAAGAAGATCGCGGTCGGAACGGTCCAGGCCATCCACTGAAGGTCGATCATGGCGCGGCGGCTCCCTTACGCACGGCCCCGTCACACCCGGCCCCGTCACACCCGGCCAAGGGCGAAGCCCTTGGCCATGTAGTTGCGCACGAACCAGATCACCAAGGCGCCGGGCACGATGGTCAGGATGCCGGCCGCGGCCAGCAGGCCCCAGTCGAGGCCGGTGGCGCTGACCGTGCGGGTCATGGTGGCGGCGATC
>JAKSBE010000384.1 GCA_022361275.1 Kiloniellales bacterium | reverse complement strand
TAGGTCGTGGTCAGCACCCGCTGATCCGTGACCGCGGTCAGGTTGTCTCGGGCGTCGTAGTCGTAGCCGGCCTCGCCCAGCGCCGGATCGGTCACCCGGATCAGGCGGTCCAGGGCGTCGAAGGCCCGCTGGGTCACCCCCGGCACCGCCGCGGGATCGGTGATGGTCTTCAGGTTGTCGTTATCGTCGTAGGCGTAGGTCCAGGTCTGGCCGGCGGCCCCGATGCTGCGCAGCAGGCGCCCTAGAGCGGGATGATTTGAAGCCGGCTTGGCTTCAAATCTGAATCCCGCTCTACTTCAACGGTTGAGAGCAAGATTCAGACATGAGGTCGATTCGACCTCATGTCTGAATCTTGCTCTAGGACTGCGCCGGCCGCCCCGAACAGGGCGTCCGGCCCGACACCGGCCAGGTCCAGCGCCGCCGCGCAGAGCGCGCCCGCCCCGGCCTCGCCGAGCACCGGGCCGGCCAGGGCGATCGCCTTGTCGCGCAGCGCGGCGTCGGAGGGGAAGCACCCCGGCTCCCCGGAGGGTTCCGGCACCTGCCGGGTCAGGCGCCGGCCGTCGTGGAGCACGATGGTGACGCGTCCGGCCATGGCGGCCGGATAGAGCGCTTCCACCGTCTCGTCCTGAAGCGGCCGCACCCGGGCGGCCAGGGCGTTCACCGCGGCATCGCCGATCAGCCGCGGGTAGTCGTCCCAGCGCACGCCGCCCGTGAGCAGCGCCGCCGCCGCCAGGAAGTAGATGGAGAACTGGGCATCGACCACGTTGCGCGCCCGGCGCTTGCGCGCCTCGGGCTCGGCGACGGCCGCCAGCGCCTTGCGCGACAGGCCGACCTCGACGAAGGCGATGCGCGCCGCCGCCACGGCGTCCAAGCCCATCTCCCGGCGGAGGTCGAGCAGCCCGTCGATGGCGGCGTGGGCGAAGCGGCACGCCGGATAGGGCTTGACGCCGATCGCCAGCGTCTCCCAAACGCTGCCCAGCCCGGCCGTGGCGCGGGCAGGCTCGGCACCGTCGGAAAACACGGCGAGCAGCCCGTGCGCGCCCTCGACGGCATCGGCGGCACCGGTGAAGCCATGGCGCGCGAGGAAGGCGGCGCGCACGCCGGCCTCGGCCGCGAGGCCGACCTGGAGCCGCTTGGTCCAGGCGCCGTTGGCGTGGAACTGCAACGTGCCGGCCGCGCTGCTGAGGGCGATGCCGAAGGCTGCGGCCGTCTGCCCGGCATCCAGCCCGAGCGCCCGGGCCGCGGCGGCGGCGGCGCCGAAGACCCCGGTGGTGGCGGTCGGATGATAGCCGCGGGCGTAGTGGCGCGGCGGGTCGAGGGCCCGCGCGAGGCGGATCATCACCTCCATGCCCGCCACGACGGCGGCCACGGCGATACGGCCGTCGGCGCCCGCCGCCTGCGCTGCCGCCAGGGCGGCGGGAACGACCGGCGCGCCGACGTGCACGGAGGCGCCCATGTGGGTGTCGTCGAAGTCCAGGGTATGGACCAAGGCCGCGTTGATCCCGGCGGCGGCGGCCGGAGCGCAGGTCTCCGCCGTGCCGAAAAGCCCGCAGGAGCCAGGGGCCAGTCCGGCCGCGGCCAGGCCGGCCAGAAGCGCCGCGGTGGATTCGCCGTCGGCCCTGGCCCGCACCGCGATCGCCGCCGCGTCGAGCACCAGCCGCTGCGCCCGCGCGCCGACCGCCGGCGGGACGGCGTCGAGGGACAGCGCCGCCGTGAACCGGGCCAGCGCATCCGTCACGTCACCCATCGACGGCTCTCCCCCATGGCGTCGCCTCGCGTCGGCCACTCTGCTAACATTGTCATATCAACGATACCTTTGAAAAGCGCTCGACGCCGCGCCGCCCCCGGATCAGGCGGACACGCGGCCGAGCCGGAAGGAAAAGCATGGCCGCCCTGCCGCTTTACCATCGCATCTACACGGTCCTGACCGAGCAGATCCACGACGGCGCGTATCCGCCCGG
>JAKSBE010000352.1 GCA_022361275.1 Kiloniellales bacterium | reverse complement strand
GTTGGTTGTCACGGTCCGCTGGGCGGCGTTTAAAGCGATTTGAGAATGCGAAGCAGTTTCAGCATGAATCTTCCTGAACTTCAAGGCCGCGAGGGGCGCCTGACGGCATCACCGGCGAAGGCCCAAGGAGTCCGAGACCGCCGCGGCCGGCTCTTCGACGGCCGCCTCGGCGTCAGCCTTTCCGGCTTCTTTGACGACACCGAGGACGAGCATGTCCAGGTCTTCGTCGCCGCGACCAACGAGGCGGTCATAGAGAACGTCGACACGGAGACCGACGGCCTCGAACTCGAAGCGGCGCTCAGGCCGGCCAGGGGCCTGACACTCTCCGGAGGCCTGGCCCTGCTCGAGACCGAGATCACGCGGTCGGACGACCCGGAGGTCGAGGACGGCAGCGAGGTGCCCTTCGCCCCGTCGCTCTCCTTCGATCTCGCGCTGGAGTACGAGCATCCCGTCGAGGTCCTGGGGCAGGACGGCAGCCTGTTCGGGCGCGTCGAGTACCAGTACGTGGGCGCGCGCACGACCGATCCGGAGAATACCTTCGATCTCGGCGCCTTCGATCTCGTCAATCTGCGGCTGGGCTGGAACGCCCTCGGTCTGTCGGTCTACGGCTTCGTCGACAACCTGCTCGACCGGAACTCCGCGGAGGCCGCGTTCTTCTTCGACACCACGGCGACGGGCCAACGGGTCTCGCTCGGCGTTCCCGGGCAGCCGCGCCGCTTCGGCGTCGGCGCCACGGTCAGGTTCTGAGCGCCTTGGTCCCGCGTCGAGACCTCCGCGTCCTGATGTTGGGGAAAATCCTAGGTCTAACCAAGACAAAGGGTTGTATATGAGAATGCGTCTCATTATCATTCTTCAGTTAAGTGGAGTCTGTAAGACGGTCGGGGCGCCCGCATGAAAGAGTCGGAGATGCATGCCAAGATTCTTGCCGTCAATGACGGCTTTCCCTGCCGGCCGCCGCGTCGCGGGCGTGCAGAGCGACGCTTGGTACTGGTATGACGGGCGCGGAGATGGCCGGCGGCGGCTTGACGGCGGAAAGGAGTTCCGGTCCAGCCGAGCCCGCATCGCCCGCAGACAAGGCCGAGGACAAGGCACCGATCGGGCGGCTGCTCGCGCCGGTCCGCGGCGTGCTGGTTCTGGCCTGTGTCCTGCAAGGCATCGGCGCGGCCGCGGGCGTCGTGCCCTTCATCGCCGTCGCCGAGCTCGGCCGGGTGCTGCTCGCCGAGGGGCCCCTGGACGGCGCCCGGGCCTGGACGATCGCCGGGCTCGGCGCCGGCGCCCTGGTGGTGCGGCTGGTCCTGCTCATGGCGGCCGGCGGGCTGACCCATCTCGCCGACGTCGATTTCCAGCTCGACCTCCGCCGGCGCATGGCTGCCCGTCTCGGCCGGGTCCCGCTCGGATGGTTCACCGAGCGCAACGCCGGCCAGGTCAAGAAGGCGCTGCAGGACGACGTGACGGCCCTCCATCACCTGGTCGGCCATGCCTATCTGAACCTGACCTCGGGCTTCGTGACGCCGCTGGTGTCGCTCGCCTATCTGCTGTGGATCGACTGGCGCTTCACCCTGGTCGCGATCCTGCCCCTCCTGCTCGGCCTGCTGCTCTATGCGCTGCAGATGCGCGGCTACGGCGAGAAGATGGCCGCCTACAACGAGGCGCTCGGCAGGGTGAACGCCGCTGCGGTCGAGTTCGTCCAGGGCATCGCCGTGATCAAGACCTTCGGCCAGACGCACAAGGCGCACGGCCGCTTCCTGGAGGAGACCCAGCGCTTCGTCGACTACTTCTGGAACTGGGTGCGCGGCCTGCTGCGCCTCTCCGCCGCCTCCGAGATCGTCTTCTCGCCCTTGTTCTCCCTGGTCGTGATCCTGGCCGGCGGGGCGGCCTTCGTCGCCCAGGGATGGATGGCGCCGGTCGAGGTCCTGGCCTTCGCGGTCCTCGGACTCGGCTTCACCGCACCCTTCCTCACCCTGGCCTATGCCCAGAACGACGTCATGCTGGCCAAGGCGGCCGCGGCCCGGGTGGCCGCGCTGCTCGATGCGCCGGTGCTGCCTGAGCGGCCCGGCGACGGCCGTCCCGAGGGTACGCGGGTCGCTTACGAGGCCGTCGGCTTCTCCTATGACGGCCGCAACGACGTGCTTCGGGACATCGACCTCGTGCTCGAGCCCGGCACGGTCACGGCCCTCGTCGGGCCTTCGGGCTCGGGCAAGACCACCCTGGCGAAGCTCTTGCCGCGCTTCTGGGATCCGAGCGCGGGGCGCATCACGCTCGGCGGCGTCCCGATCGACGCCCTGCCCGTAGGCGAGCTCTATCGCCGGATCGGCTTCGTGTTCCAGGACGTGCAGCTGCTCCGGGCCTCGCTGCGGGAGAACATCGCCCTCGCGCGGCCGGACGCCGCGGCCGAGGAGGTCGAGGCGGCGGCCCGGGCGGCCCAGATCCACGACCGGATCCTCGCCCTGCCGCGCGGCTACGACTCCGTGGTGGGGGAGGACGCGCGGCTGTCGGGCGGCGAGGCCCAGCGCGTCTCGATCGCCCGGGCGATCCTGGCCGACACGCCTCTGGTGGTCCTCGACGAGGCCACGGCCTTCGCGGACCCGGAGTCGGAGGCCGCGATCCAGGACGCCCTGTCGAAGCTGATCGCCGGACGGACCCTGCTCGTGATCGCCCATCGGCTCCACGGCATCGTCGGCGCGGATCAGATCTGCGTGCTCGACCGGGGCCGGATCGTAGAGCGGGGACGCCATCCCGATCTGCTTGCCCGCGACGGCCTCTACGCAAGACTCTGGACCGCGAGCGCGCGCGCCGCCGGTGCGCGCCGGAGGAAACCCGAATGATCCGTGCGCTCTTCGCCGTCTCCGGCCGCGACGCCGGCCGGCCGCTGCTCCGGAACCTCGTCGGCCTCGTCGTCGAGGCGGTGCTCGTCGGCGTCGGCTTCACGCTGCTCGTGCCCCTGCTGCGGGCGCTGATCGCGCGCGACATGGCGGGCATCTGGGCCTGGCTCGGGGCGCTCGCCGGCGTGCTCCTGGTCTATGCCCTGGTCCGCTACCGGACCCAGCTCGCCGGCTACCGGGCGGCGCTCGGCTTGGGGCGCGGCCTTTTCCTTCGGCTGGGCGACCACATCGCCGACCTGCCGCTGGGCTGGTTCCGCGCCGACCGTGTGGGTCAGGTCGGCCGGCTGACCAGCCAGGGGGTCATCGACGTGATGGGCGTGCCGGCGCACCTGCTGCGTCCGGTCATCACAGCTTTCGTCACGCCGGCCACCGTCGTCGCCCTGATGTTCCTCTTCGACTGGCGGCTGGCGCTGGCCGCGCTGGCCACGGCGCCGGTCGCCTTCCTGGTCTACCGCTGGACCGGGAATCTGGTTCAGCGCGGCGACCATCGCACGGACGCGGCGGCGGCCGAGGCCGCGGGACGGGTGGTCGAGTTCGCCCAGTCCCAGGCGGTGCTGCGGGCCTTCGGGCGCGCCGAGGAGGGCTTTCGCCAGCTCGACGCCGCGCTGAAGGAGCAGCGCGACGCGGGACGGGCACTGATCCTGACCGCTGTGCCGGGCTTCGCGGTCTTCGTGCTCGTGGTTCAACTCGCGTTCACGGTGGTTCTGCTGTTCGGCACCAGTCTTGCGCTCGGCGGCACGATCGACGCGCCCGAGCTCCTGGCGCTCCTGGTCCTGTCCGCCCGCTACGTCGAACCCCTGATCGCGGCGGCCGACCTGGGCGGCGCGCTGCGGATCAGCCGCAACAGCCTCGCGCGCATGGACGACCTCCTGGCCGTGAAGCCGCTCCCGGAGCCCTTGACTCCCGCTCTCCCGGACGGCGCCGGTCTTGCGTTCGAGGACGTCCATTTCTCCTACGGCGACCGACCGGTGCTGAAGGGCGTGAGCTTCAAGGTGCCGGAGCGGACGGTCACCGCCCTGGTCGGTCCCTCGGGGTCGGGCAAGACCACCGTCGCCCGCCTGGTCGCCCGCTTCTGGGACCCGGACGCCGGCACGGTGAAGCTCGGTGGCGTCGACCTGCGCGAGATCCCGACGGCCGACCTGATGGCCCGGATCTCGCTGGTGTTCCAGGAGGTCTACCTCTTCGACGGCAGCATCGAGGACAACATCCGCATGGGCCGGCCCGACGCCGGCGACGACGCGCTGCGCGAAGCTGCGCGCCTGGCGCGCGTCGACGAGATCGTGGCGCGGCTTCCGGAGGGCTACGCGACGCGGGTCGGGGAGGGGGGCTGGGCGCTCTCGGGCGGCGAGCGCCAGCGGGTCTCGATCGCGCGGGCGATCCTCAAGGATGCGCCGATCGTGCTGCTCGACGAAGCCACTGCGGCGCTGGACCCCGAGAACGAAGCCGCGGTGCAGGACGCGCTGCGCGCCCTGACGGCCGAGCGAACCTTGCTGGTCATCGCGCACCGCCTGCAGACGGTCCAGTCCGCCGATCAGATCCTGGTTCTCGACGACGGCCGGGTGGTGGAGCAGGGCAGCCATCCCGAGTTGCGCGCGGCGGGGGGACGCTATGCGGCCTTCTGGACCGAGCGCGACCGTGCCGCGGGGTGGCGGATCGCCCGACAGGGCCGCGGGGCCGGCGCGCCGGCCCCGGCCGGGCGGTAGGGCGCGAGCATGGCCGACAAAGCCGCCTCGCCGAAGCCCCCCGCCCTGTCGGTCGAGCTCTCGGGCGTGCCCGAGACGATGCTCTGGCCGCTCTGGCACCGGGCGGCGGAGACCCGGCGGCCGGATCGGCTGATCGAGGACCCCATGGCGGCGGACCTCGTCGCGCGGATCGACTACGACTTCGCCGGCAGCTTCGGCCGGCCCAACGCGGCGCATCCGATCCGCGCGCGGGTCTGCGACGACCTGCTTCGCGGCTATCTGAAGCGAGCGGCCGAGGACGCGGTCGTGATCGCGCTCGGCGAGGGGCTGGAGACCCAGCTCTGGCGGCTCGGCGAGGCGCCGGACCGCTGGTTCAGCGTCGATCTGCCGGAAGCCATCGCGGTCCGCCGCCGTCTCTTGCCGGCGCACCCCCGCGCGACGCTGGTCGAGGGCTCGGCGCTGGATCCCGCCTGGATGGACCTGCTGCCCGAGGGCGCCGCACCCTTCGTCAGCGCCGCCGGCCTCCTGATGTACTTCGAGGAGAAGGACGTCGCGGCCCTGCTGTCGCGGATCGCCGAGCGCTTCCCGGGCGCCGAGGTCTTCTTCGACACGATTCCGCCCTTCTTCTCCCGGAAGACCCTGAAGGGCTTCAAGGTCACGAAGCGCTACACGGCGCCGCCCATGCCCTGGGGGATCCGGATCGACGAGCTACCCCGCTTCCTCGAAGACCGTTGCGGGCTCGAGGTCGTTTCGCTCCAGACCTACCTCGACCCCTTTCCGCAGCGGACGCGCCTCTATCGCTTGCTGTCACGGATCGGCTTCCTGCGCCGCCGCTTGGCACCTTGTCTGGTGCACGCCCGCGCGAGATAGCCGTCGGCTCGGAAGAAATCCACCCGGCCTCGTTGCCGGCATCGGAATCGCGTCTAGTACTACAGTTGCGTCTTTCTTGTTTTTCGATGCGCTATTGCGGCGTTGGCCTGATGTTGGCGCCGCCAGTTCGACCAAGCCCATATGAAGTTCGGTGATGCTGGCAGGCAGATCACCAGGCGGGCTAAGAGGTATCG
>JAKSBE010000018.1 GCA_022361275.1 Kiloniellales bacterium | reverse complement strand
CCCGCCCGTGATCGGGGCGAAGCCGCGCCGTCACACGACCCTCTTTATGTCCTCCAGAAAGCCGTCGACGGTCCGGCGCAGGAGCTCCGACTGGCGGGAGAGCTCGTCCGACGCCGCGGCGACGTCGCCGGCGGCGCTGCCGGTTTCGCCGGCGGCCTGGGACACGTCGGAGATGTTCCGGGTCACCTCGGTGCTGCCGGCGGAGGCCTGCTCGATGTTCCGGGCGATTTCCCGGGTCGCGGCCGACTGCTGCTCGACCGCCGCCGAAACCGCGGCGTTGGCGTCCGAGATGCGGTCCACCTTCTCGGCGATGGCCTCGATGCTGCCGACGGTCGATTCCACCGCGCTGCGGATGTCCTGGACGTGACCCTGGATCTCGCCGGTCGCCCTGGCGGTCTCCCCCGCCAGGGCCTTGACCTCGCCGGCGACCACGGCGAAGCCCTTTCCGGCCTCGCCGGCCCGGGCGGCCTCGATGGTGGCGTTCAGCGCCAGCAGGTTGGTCTGGCTGGCGACGTCCGTGATCATCTCGACGACGGACTGGATCTTCTCCGAGGCCTCCCTGAGCCGCGCCACCTGCCCGGCCACGCTGGCCGAGGCCTCGGCGGCCTCCTGCGACACCCGGCTGGCCGCGGAGACCTGCTGCGCGATCTCGCCGATGGAGGCCGTCAGCTCCTCGGACGCCGCGGACACCGCCTGGACGCTGCCCGCCGCCGCCTCGGCCGCGGCCGCGACGCTGCTGGACTTCTCCGCCGTGCTCGCCGCCACGCGCCCCATGGCGCCGGCCGAGGCGTGCAGCTCGGTCGACGCGGAGGAGACGGTCTCGACCACGCCGACGATCTGCGCGTCGAAGGCCTCGGCCACGCCGGCGAAGCCGTCGACCTTGTCCTGCATCGCGCCCAGGGCCCTGTTGACCGTGAGCGAGGCGTTCAGGAAGGCGCCCTGCATGCCGGTCTCGACGATCTTCCGGAAGTACTGGTTGCGGCTGGCGTGGTCCATGCAGGCCGCCGACTCGCGCAGATAGGCGTCGCAGCGGTCGACCAGGTCGTTGATCGAGTGGAGCAGCTCGCCGAGCTCTCCCTGCGCCGTGATGTTGTGGATGCGCGCCTCGAAGTCGCCTGCGGCCACCTTCTTGACCGCGGTCAGCGCTTCGCGGATCTCCCGGTCGTGCTTCCTGGCAAACATGCCCTAGGCTCCCAGCGAGAACATGAACTGATTGAACCCGACCCGGCTCTCCTTCAGCAGGGTCTCGACGGCGCCGAGCGCGGCGTCCATGCCCGCCCTGGGGCTGGCGCTGCGCCTCTCGACGTCGAGCAGCCGTTTGTAGAGCGGCACGATATGCCGGGAGAGCACCTGCCGGTCGGGGACGCGCCGGCTGGAATGATATCCGACGGTCCGGCCGGATGCGTCGAAGCTGGGCGTGACGTGCGCGAAGACCCAGTAGGAATCGCCGTTCCTGGACCGGTTGTTGACGTAGGCGAAGACCTCCCGCCCCGACTGCAAGGTATCCCACAGCAGCTTGAAGACACAGCGCGGCATGTCGGGGTGTCGTATCAGGTTGTGCTGGGCGCCGATGCACTCCTGTTCGCTGTAGCCGCACATCCTGAAGAAGGTCCTGTTTCCGTAGGAAATCCGCCCTTGCAGATCGGTCTTGGTCACGATGATCTCGTCGGGGCTGAACGTCTTCTCGACGCCGGTGAGGGACGGATTCCCATACAACGCTCCCATGTTTCCCTTCCTTCGTGCTTTTCTTGGCCGTAAATACCTGATGGTTTTCAACCTATTCCTGCAAAATAAATGGAGTGTTAAGAAACCGGGCGATTGATCCGGATCAATTTCATGGCCTTGCGGGTGAGCGCACCCGGTTTTTCATGGCGAGGTCTTGCCCTTTGACAGGCAGAGGGGAAAGCCCGGAGGCCTTGCCTGCGGCTATCCTTCGACGCCATCCTTCGACCAAGGGGCACAGCCCTTGTCCCCGCGGCACCCCCGGCCGGCGCGCGGCCAAGACCGGTTTGGCCAAGACCGGTTTGGCCAAGAGCGATCATGGCGCGGCCGCACCCTGATCGTCTCTCTGCACGCCAGTTTCAATCTTCGGACGGCCGTGTTAGGCTCGGTCCACATCAGCCCAGCCAGGAATTCTCCGCACGCACCTCGGCCGCTTTGTGCGTCCGGCACTTGCGTGCGTGTGGACGAATCGGGTCTTGGCCTTCGTAGGCTGTGCAGCGGCCTACCCAGCGCGCAACCGGAGAGAGGAAACCCATGTCGGACGATGCCGTCTTCGAGCATATCAACGAGGCCAAGGCCAACATGGACCACATCTACAATCAGCCTGACCCGAGGACCTATTTCCGCGAGCTGCGAAAGCTCGGCTACGCCATCCCCGGTCTCGCCAAGCCGATCTTCCAGAAGTTGATCTCTCACCTGCGGCGCTGGCCCGACGACAGGGTCCGCCTGCTCGACCTGGGCTGCTCGTACGGCGTCAACGCGGCGCTGCTGAAACACGATCTCTCGATGCCGGACCTCTATGAGCATTGGGACAGCAAGGCGCTTTCCGACGTCACCTCGGAGGAGGTGGTCGCGCAGGACCGGCGCTTTTTCGGCGATCTCGACGAGCCCGAGGACATAGAGGTGATCGGTCTCGACCAGGCCGAGTCCGCCGTTGCCTTCGCCGAGGAAGCCGGCCTGCTGGACGAGGGACTGGCCGTCAATCTGGAGACGGAGCCGCTGCCCGGACCGGTCAGGGAGGAACTGGCGCCGGTCGATCTGGTGACCTCGACGGGATGCATCGGCTATGTGACGGAGAAGAGCTTCGATCGTCTGCTGCCGGTCGTCACGCAGGGACGGCCGCCGTGGATGGCCAATTTCGTGCTGCGGCTGTTTCCCTTCGAGCCCATCGAGGCGACCCTGAGCGACTGGGGCTACGTGACCGAGAAGCTCGAAGGCCGGACCTTCGTCCAGCGTCAGTTCGCTTCGGCCGACGAGCAGGAGCGCGTCGTCGAGCAACTGCAGGAGCGCGGCATCGATCCGACGGGCAAGGAGACCGAAGGCCATCTTCTGGCCGAGTTCTATCTGTCGCGCCCGAGCGACGAGGCCGCCGCGACTCCGATCGAGCAGCTTCTGCGCGCCTGACCCGGGGGGCGGCGGACGCCGCCCGGCAGGCTGCCGGAAGAGTGCGAGCCGCCACCCTCGCCCTTCGACAAGGCGCGGAGCCCGGCGCATACGCGCGGGTGAGGGTGAGGAGCGAGCAAGCAATATCACCTCATCCGCGCGCAGCGCCGGGCTACGCCCCCTGTCGAAGGATGACCGTGGGCAAGGACTCGAGACTTCTCCAACGCCCCGCCGGCCCTATCGGCCGCCCGGCCCGTCGGCCGCGGCCAGCCGCTCCAGGTCGCGCAGCGCGGCCATCAGGATGTCGGCGTCGCAGTCCGGCTCGGCCTCGCAGAGGCTGTCGCAGTAGAAGGCCGGCCGCAGCTTCAGCACCAGCCCCCGCAGGCTCGCGGGCCGCGCCCGCGCCAGGGCCTCGGTGCAGCGCCGGTCGAGCTCGGCCAGCGCCGCGTAGCGGTCCCGGTACTCTGGCCGCCGCTCGTAGGCGAGGGGGCCGTGCCGCCGCTCCACCGCCTCGACCCAGTCGACCAGGGCGGCCGCGGCCCGGCGATAGCGCGCGGCCAGGACCGCGATGCGGGCGTCCGCCGCGGCCCTGGGATCGGCCGCCGGCAGCGCGACCCCGGGCCAGGCCGCGGCCAGCGGCGCGCCGGCCAGCATGGAACGTCGGGAAAGTCTCGTGCTAAGGGTAGGCTCAGCCATGACCGGACTCCTGTGAAGTCGGGTTGTGGTCAGGCGCGGGGCGGGTGT
>JAKSBE010000049.1 GCA_022361275.1 Kiloniellales bacterium | reverse complement strand
TAGGCCAAGCGCGACGACTGCAACTCCGGGCTCGCGTTCGGCGGCAACAAGATCCGCAAGCTGGAGTACATCGTTCCCGACGCGATTGCATCGAACGCCGACACCCTGGTCACTATCGGCGGCGTGCAATCCAACCACACGCGGCAGGTGGCGGCGGTGGCGGCGAAAATCGGCATGAAATGCCGGCTGGTGCAGGAAAGCTGGGTGCCGTTTCCCGATGCCGTCTATGACCGGGTCGGCAACATCCTGATGAGCCGTGTGATGGGCGCCGAGATCGAGCTGGTCGAAGAGGGTTTCGACATCGGAATCCGCGAGAGCTGGGAACGGGCGCTGGAGGACGTCAAGGCGAAGGGCGGCAAGCCCTACGCCATTCCCGCCGGGGCCTCGATGCACAAGTACGGCGGCCTCGGCTACGTCGGCTTCGCCGAGGAGGTGCGCGCCCAGGAGGCCGGGGCGGGGATCCGCTTCGACACCGTCGTGGTCTGTTCGGTGACCGGCTCGACCCAGGCCGGGATGGTGGTCGGCTTCGCCGAGGACGCCCGCAACGTCGTCGGCATCGACGCCTCGGCGACCCCGGACCGGACCCGGGCCCAGATCCTGGAGATCGCCCGTAACACCGCCGGACTGGTCGGGCTCGGCCGGGACATCACGGACGAGGACGTGGTCCTGGAGGAGGGCTATGCTCATCCGGCCTACGGCATCCCCTCGGAGGAGACCAACGAGGCGATCCGGCTCTGCGCCCGCCTGGAAGGCATGATGACCGATCCGGTCTACGAGGGGAAATCCATGCAGGGTCTGATCGACCTGATCCGCAAGGGGCGCTTCCCGGCGGGCTCGAAGGTCCTCTACGCCCACCTCGGCGGCGTGCCGGCGATCAACGCCTACAGCTACGTCTACCGGAACGGCTGATACCAAGGAGCGCCCCGATCTGACAGGCCTCGAAACGGCCGCGGCGGCGCCTCGCTTTGGCCCGATCGCCGGACCACAAGGCATCGGAAGCCACGACCGGACGTGACTTGGCCGGCCGCTGCCCACCTCGAAGGACGATATGACGAAACCTGAGATAGTACTGCGCCCCGCCTCGCCCGGCGACGGCCCGACGCTCGCGGCCCTGATGACGAGCCTGGGCTATCCGACCAGCCCCGAGCAGATGGCGGCGCGCCTGGAAAGGATCGACCGCGAAGACCGCTATGCGACCTTCGTCGCGGTCGCGCAGGGCAAGATCCTCGGCATGATCGGCGCCCATCTCGGCCCGCAGTACGACAGCGACGCGCCGACCGGCCGCATCCTTGCCCTCAGCGTCGATCCGGCATCGCAGGGCCGCGGCGTGGGCAGCGCCCTGGTCGAACGTGCCGAGGCCTGGCTGAGGGCGCAAGGCGCGGCCGCCATCGTCGTCAGCAGCAGACACGAACGGAGGGCGGCTCACCGCTTTTACGAGCATCTGGGATACGCCGCGACCGGCCTGCGCTTTCGGAAGCCACTCTGAAATCCTCCTGAGTCACGAATCGGCCTTGCTGCGGCCGGGCGCCAGGTTGACCAGGGCCACGCCGAGCACCACGAGGGCCATGCCGGCGAGGGCGAGGGGACCGAAGCGCTCGTCGAAGATCAGCCAGGCCAGGACCGCCGTCGAGGGCGGGACCAGGTAGAAGAGGCTGGCGACCCGCGAGGCGGCGCCCCGCCGGATCAGGATGATCAGCAGGGTCACGGCGCCGAAGGACAGCACGATCACCAGCCAGGCCAGGGCGAAGACGAACGCCGGGGTCCAATCGATCGCCCGGGTCTCGAAGGCCAGGGCGAGCAGGCCCGTGGCCAGGGCGGCGGCGGCGAACTGGATGGCGTTGCCGCTCCTGAGCGGCATCTCGCTGCAGAAGCGCTTCTGGTAGAGCGTGCCGGCGGTGATGCCGAAGAGCGCCAGGACCGACAGCGCCATCCCGAACGGCGTACCGAGGCCCAGGGCCAGCTTCTGCCAGACCACCAGGGTCACGCCCAGGAAGCCGAGGCCCAGGCCCAGCCACTGCCGGGGCGTCACCCGCTCGCCCAGGACCGGGCCGGCGGCGACCGCGGTCAGCAGCGGCTGCACCCCGACGATCAGGGCCGAGACCCCGGCCTCGACCCCCAGGTCGATGGAGGCGAAGACCCCGCCCAGGTAGACCCCGTGCAGCAGCAGGCCGGCGACCGCGATGTGTCCGGCGGCTGCCCAGGACTGCGGCCAGGGCGCGCGCACGATCAGGACGAAGGCGATCAGCAGCGCCGCGACCAGCAGGAAGCGGACGGTGAGGAAGGTCATGGGCTCGGCCGAGGGCAGGCCGAGCTTGGCGCCGATGAAGCCGGTGCTCCAGAGAAAGACGAAGACGCCGGGCGTGATCGCCAGCCAGACCGAAGCCGGCCGGGCGCCGTCGCGGGAGGGAGCGTTCAAGGTCCGATCGTGGCGGCGGCGGTCACGGCGCGGCCTCGTCCGTCAGCAGCCGGATGTAGGCTTGGCGCTGCAGGCGCAGCTCCTCCGGGTCGATCGAGTTGGAGCGGTCGACCAGGAGGACCAGCCAATCGGTGGCGGCCGCCGGCACCGGTGCCAGGCAGGCCAGCAGCAGCGCACAGGCTCCGAAGATACACTTCCGGGCTTCGGCCCGGGAATTGGCCCAGGAACTGGCCGAGCCGCTCCGAATCACGCGAGACCCCCGCTCGTTACCCAGGTCAGGTTACGCAAAACAGCCTGTCAGGCAATGCCCCCGAGGTCCAGACGAAGAGCCTCCTCCCCTTGGGCCTCAGGCCCAGTCGGTCGTCGCCGCGGTCGAGGCCGAAAGGGAGGACTTCTGGTGACCTTCGACGTCGAAGTTGGCGGGGTCCAGCCAGGCCTCGAAGCTGGAGCGCAAGGCCGGCCAGTCCCGGTCGAGCATCGCGAACCAGGCGGTGTCGCGGTTGCGGCCCTTGACGATCAGGTGCTGTCGGAAGGTGCCCTCGTAGGCGAAGCCGAAGCGCTTCGCGGCGCTGCGCGAGGCGGCGTTGGCCGCGTCGCACTTCCACTCCACCCGGCGGTAGCCGAGGTCGTCGAAGGCCGCGCGGAGCATCAGGAAGACGGCTTCGGTGGCGGGTCGGCGGCGGCGGAGCCGCCGCGAGAACCAGATGTGGCCGAGCTCGAGCACGCCGTGCTCCGGCCGGATGTTCAGAAAACCGGCCATGCCGGCGGCGCGGCCGTCGCCGGTCTCGACCAGGGCGAAGAACAGCGGGTCGTCGCTGCGCGCGCAGTCCTCCAGCCAGTCCGTCATGGGGGCCAGGTCGTCGAAAGGTCCGTAGGGCATGTAGGTCCAGAGCGTCGCGTCCCCGGCCGAGGCCGTGAAGAGGTCGACCCCGTGCCGCTCCGGGTCCAGGGGTTCGAGGCGGAGGCTCCTGCCGTCCAGCGGCCGGCGTTCCGGCGGGCCCTTGGCCGGCCGTGGCGCCCGGTCGTCGGCCGGCACGGCGCTCAGGCGCCCTCTCCGCCTTCGGGGCCGTAGAAGACGACCCAGGTGGCGAAGTCGTCGCTAAAGTCCAGGAAGCGGTGCTCCTCCCCGGCCGCGGCGAAGAGCACGTCGCCGGCGCCGAAGTCGACCCTGCGATCTTCCCGCAAGAAGCTGCCTCGGCCGCGCGCGACGATGTAGAGTTCGTCCTGGTCGTGCGGCGTCTGCCGGTCCTCGCCCTTGGGCGCGTAGTAGCGCAGGGTCATGCTGCCGCGCGCCATCAGCAGGGCCGAACTGCGTCCCGCCGACGGGGGTAGCCCGGCCGCCTGCTCGAGGGTCGTGTGCCAGGTGGTCTTCGGGTCCATTGAGGGCCTCCTTCGTGTGTTCAGTCGTCCGCTTGCGCGTTGATTCGGATCGCCTGCAGATAACCGGGTGCAGCCACGCCCGGCTTGAGGCGCGGGTCGTCCTCCGGCGTGCCGATCACGGTGCGGACCGGCACCACGCCGGCCCAGACATCAAGGGCGTAGTCCTCCTCGTCGTCGACCGGCGGGCCGTTGCGGATCTTCACCGCGACCTCGTCCAGCTTCATCCTGAGGACGGTCGTGGCCTTGATCTCCTGGCTGGTCGGAGGACGGATCTCCGCGGCGCGGCCCGGGGTCAGGCGCTCGATGAAGACGTCCAGGCTGCGGATCTTCTCGGCCTCCGCCTCGACCGCCTCCGCCCGGCCGAAGGCCATCAGCGAGCGGTAGTTGACCGAGTGGTGGAAGCCGGAACGGGCCAGGACCACGCCGTCGAGCATGGCCACCGTGAAGCAGGCCGGCACGCCCTCCTTCACCCGGCGCAGCATCCGGCTGGCCGAGGAGCCGTGCCAGTAGACCCTGTCGTCCTCGCGCCAATAGGCGGTCGGGGTGACGTAGGGCTGGCCGTCGATGACGTAGCCGACATGGCAGAGCACGCCGGAATCGAGGATCGCGTAGGCGCTCTCCCGGTCGTAGCGGGCGCGCCGGTGCAGGCGCCTGACCCGGGTCTTTTCGCTGGGCGGGAAGTCGACGGGCCTCTCGGAGTCCGGCGACGGCATCACATTTCTCCTGATTGTCGACGCCGACAAGGCTAGCGCGGGAAGTGGTTTGCCGATAAGGGCCGGTAGTCGCTATTCAATAGGGCCAATTTCATTGAGGAAGGAGGCGCCTGGCATGCCGCAACGAAGCTCCCGCGCCGCCCTGCTCGCCCTCGGCCTGGACCCGGAAGCAGCGGTGCCGCTGCAGCGCCAGCTCTACGACCAGCTGCGCGAGGCGGTGCTGGCCGGGCGCCTGGCGCCCGGGACCCGGCTGCCGGCGACGCGCGGCCTGGCGCGGGAACTCGGCTGCTCGCGCAACACGGTGCTGGCCGCGGTCGAGCAGCTCGCGGCCGAGGGCTACCTGGAAGGCCGGGTCGGCTCCGGCACCTACGTTCCCGGCGTGCTGCCGGAGGAACTGCTCGTCGCAAAGACACACGGTGCCGCGACGCAGCGGCCGGCGGCCGGAAGCCGCGGCCTCTCGGCCCGCGGCCGGGCCCTGGCCGGGGTGCGGCAGCATCGCCCGCCCCGGCACAAGGCCTTCGTCGCGGGGCTCGCCGACCTGGACGCTTTCCCCTTCGACCTCTGGGGCCGGGCTCTGGCGCGAACCTGGCGGCATCCGCCCCGTGCCCTGCTGAGCCACGGCGACCCGGCCGGCTACCTGCCGCTGCGCCGGGCCATCGTCGCCTACCTGAAGGCGGTGCGCGCGGTCGACTGCGCGCCCGAGCAGGTCGTCATCACCTCGGGGGCGCAGCAGGCCGTCGACCTGGCGGCGCGGGCGCTGCTCGAGCCGGGCGACGGCGTCTGGCTGGAGGAGCCGGGCTATCCCGGCCTGCGCGGCCCGCTGGTCGCCAACGGCGCCAGGCTGGTGCCGGTGCCGGTCGACGCCGAGGGGCTGTCGCTGGCGGCGGGCCGCCACCTGGCGCCCGGGGCGCGGATGGCCATGGTCACGCCCTCGCACCAGTATCCCCTGGGGATCACCATGACCCTGGCCCGGCGCCTGGCGCTGCTCGACTGGGCGCGGTCCAGCGACGCCTGGATCCTGGAGGACGACTTCGACAGCGAGTACCGCTATGCCGGCCGCCCGCTGGCGGCACTGCAGGGCCTCGACGCCGCCGAGGGACCGGGCTGCGTGCTCTACCTCGGCAGCTTCTCCAAGGTGCTCTTTCCCTCCTTGCGCCTCGGCTACCTGATCGTGCCGCCGGGCCTGGTCGAGGCCTTCCTGCGGGTCCGCGGCGCGGTCGACGACCACCCCTCGAGCATCGCCCAGCCGGCGCTCGCCGCCTTCATCGAGGAGGGCCACTTCGCCGCCCACGTCCGGCGCATGCGCGGCCTCTACGCGGAGCGCCAGGCGGCGATGGTCGCGGCGATCGGGCGGCGCCTCGGCGGCCTGCTGACGGTCGCCCCCGACCCGGCGGGCATGCATCTGGTCGCCGGCCTCGACCCGGATCTGGCCGCGCGGCTTTCCGACGTCGAGATCGAGGATCGCGCCGCCGCGGCCGGGATCACCGCCTTCGCGCTCTCCAGCTTCTACCTCGGCCCGCCGGAGCGACAGGGCCTGCTGCTCGGCTACGCCGCCCTCACCGAGAGCGAGATCGAGGCCGGGGTGGCCCGGCTGGCCGGGGTGCTCGAAGGCTGAAAAGCTCTTCGTAAGTCCAACGCAGATGCATGGTTTTTTGCCGTGCAAGCTTGGCCCAAAGGAAACCGGCGGGACCGCTCGGGTCCCGACGATTTCAAACGCTGAAGTCTCGGACCGCGCCTAGCGGTTCATCCGGTTGTCGACCAGGTCGGTGACCACGCCGGGATCGGCCAGGGTCGAGGTATCGCCCAGGTTGGAATAGTCGTTCTCGGCGATCTTGCGCAGGATGCGGCGCATGATCTTGCCGGAGCGGGTCTTGGGCAGGCCCGGCGCCCACTGGATCAGGTCCGGCGAGGCGATCGGGCCGATCTCCTTGCGCACCCACTGGACCAGCTCCTTGCGCAGCTCCTCCGAGGGCTCCTCGCCGACGTTGAGGGTGACGTAGGCGTAGATGCCCTGGCCCTTGATGTCGTGGGGATAGCCGACCACGGCCGCCTCGGCCACCTGGTGGTGGGCGACCAGGGCGCTCTCGACCTCGGCGGTGCCCATGCGGTGGCCGGAGACGTTGATGACGTCGTCGACCCGGCCGGTGATCCAGCAGTAGCCGTCCTCGTCGCGGCGGCAGCCGTCGCCGGTGAAGTACTTGCCGGG
>JAKSBE010000252.1 GCA_022361275.1 Kiloniellales bacterium | reverse complement strand
CTCTCTGGCGCTCATGGACGCGGGCGTCACGCTCAAGCAATCGGTTGCCGGCATCGCCATGGGCCTGATCAAGGAGGGCGAGGACTTCGCCGTGCTGTCCGACATCCTGGGCGACGAGGACCATCTGGGCGACATGGACTTCAAGGTCGCCGGCACCGAGGTCGGCGTGACCTCGCTCCAGATGGACATCAAGATCACCTCGATCACCAAGGAGATCATGGAGATCGCGCTCAAGCAGGCGCGCGACGGGCGGCTGCACATCCTGGGCGAGATGGCCAAGGCGCTGACCGGCGCGCGCGAGAGCGTCTCCGAGCACGCGCCGCGGATCACCGTCATCTCGATCCCCAAGGACAAGATCCGCGAGGTCATCGGCACTGGCGGCAAGATCATCCGCGAGATCTGCGAGACCACCGGGGCCAAGATCGACATCGAGGACGACGGCACGGTCAAGGTGGCCGCGGTCGACGGCGAGGCCGCCCAGCAGGCCATCGACTGGATCCGCTCCATCGTGGCCGAGCCCGAGGTCGGCGTGATCTACGACGGCAAGGTCGTGAAGATCGTCGACTTCGGCGCCTTCGTGAACTTCCTCGGCGCCCGCGACGGCCTGGTGCACATCAGCGAACTGGCGCCCCACCGGGTCAAGACCGTCAACGACGTGGTCGCGGAAGGCGACATGGTCAAGGTCAAGTGCATCGGTATGGACGACCGCGGCAAGGTGAAGCTTTCCATGAAGCGGGTCGACCAGGAGACCGGCGAAGACCTGGAGGCCAAGGAGAAGGACGCCGAGGCGGCCAAGGCCGGCTGACTCCCGGTCCGTCGCCGGCAGGGGCGGCCATGGGGCGGCCATGAGGGGGCCGGCCATGACCGAGCCGCCGGCCGGCGTCGCGCTTCCCAGGGTCATGGGGCATCGGGGCGTGGCCGCCCTGGCGCCCGAGAACACCTTGGCCGGGCTGCGCGAAGCGGCCCGGCTCGGGCTGTCCTGGGTCGAGTTCGACGTCATGCTGACCCGGGACGCCGTGCCGGTCCTGTTTCACGACGAGACCCTGCGCCGGACCACCGGCCGTCCCGGGCGGATGGCCGAGACCGATTACGCCGCGGTCAAAGATCTGGACGCCGGGGCTTGGTTCCATCCGGACTTCGCCGGCACGCCGGTGCCGAGCCTGGAGCAGGCGGTCGAGGTTCTTCTAGCCGAGGGGCTGCGCCCCAACGTCGAGATCAAGCCGACGCCGGGGCGCGACGTGGAGACGGTCGAGCGGGCGCTGGCGCTGCTCAAGGCGCTCTGGCCGGCCGAGCAGCCGCCGCCGCTGATCAGTTCCTTCAGTCTCATGAGCGTCGCCGCGGCCCGGACGCTGGCGCCCGACTGGCCGCGCGCCCTGATCGTCGACGGCATTCCGGCGCATTGGCGGCGGACGCTGGCGGCGCTGGGCTGTGCCTCCTTTCACGTTCAGCATCGGCGCGGCAGCGCGGCACTGTTCCGCGAGGTGCGCGCGGCCGGCTATGCCGTGGCCTGCTTCACGGTGAACCGTGAGCGACGGGCGCGGACGTTGCTGGAACGGGGCGCGGACTGCGTGATCACCGACGACCCGACTCGGCTTGGCGCGGTCTGGCAGCCGCCCTCTTAGCCTGCCTTGCCTTAATCGTCGGCCCTAATCGTCGCCCTGGGCCAGACGGGCCGGCGCCGGCATGCCCATGACGTGATAGCCGCTGTCGACGTGGTGGATCTCGCCGGTGACGCCTCTCGACAGGTCGCTCAGCAGGTAGAGCGCGGCGCCGCCGACTTCCTCCAGCTTCACGTTGCGGTTGAGCGGCGCGTGGTCGCGGCTCCAACTGTAGACGAACCGGGCGTCGGAGACGGCCGAGCCGGCCAGGGTCCGCATCGGTCCGGCCGATATGGCGTTGACCCGGACCCCGGCCTCGCCGAGATCGGCGGCGAGGTAGCGCACGCTGGCTTCCAGGGCCGCTTTGGCGACGCCCATGACGTTGTAGCTGGGCATGACCCGCTCGGCGCCCAGGTAGCTGAGCGTGATCAGGCTGCCGCCCTCTGGCATGCAGGTTGCGGCACGGCGCGCCGCCGCGGTGAAGGAATAGCAGGAGATCGCCATGGTCCGCGCGAAGTTGGCCCGCGTGGTGTCGAGGTAACGGCCCTTGAGCTCGGTCTTGTCGGAGAAGGCCACGGCGTGGACCAGGAAATCCAGGCGGCCCCAGTCGCGCTCGATGGTCGAGAAGACCTCGTCCAGATCCGCCTCGCGCTCCACGTCGCAGGGCAGGATCAGGTCCGAACCGAGCGATTCCGCCAGCGGCCTGACCCGCCGGCCGAAGGCCTCGCCCTGATAGGTGAAGGCCAGCTTCGCGCCCTGGGCGTGGGCCGCCGTGGCGATGCCCCAGGCGATGGAATGGTTGTTGGCGACGCCCATCACCAAGCCCCGGCGTCCGGCCAGGAGGCCCTGGGCCTCGTCGTCGCGGCCCGACTCGCTTTGCTCGACCAGAGCCGCTTTCGGGTTGTCGCTCACCGCGGTCATGCCTCGAACCGTTTGAAGGCCAAGGTGCAGTTGGTTCCGCCGAAGCCGAAGGAGTTCGAGATGACGCAGTTCAACTGAACGTTGTCCTCCAGCTCTCGAACCACTGGCATACCCTCGGCCTCCGGGTCAAGCTCGTCGATATTGGCGGAGGCGGAGATGAACCCCCGATCCATCATCAGCAGGGCGTAGATCGCCTCGTTGACGCCGGCCGCACCCAGGGCGTGCCCGGTCAGAGATTTGGTGGAGTTGATCTTGGGCAGCCGGTCGCCGAAGATCTCCTTCAGGGCACGCAGTTCGACGACGTCGCCGATCGGCGTGGAGGTGCCATGGGTGTTGACGTACTCCACCGGCGTGTTGCCGATGCCGCTCAGGGCCTGCCGCATGCAGCGGATCGCGCCGTCGCCCGAGGGCTGTACCATGTCGAAGCCGTCCGAGGTCGCGCCGTAGCCGACCAGTTCGCCGTAGATCTTGGCGCCGCGGGCGCGGGCGTGCTCCAGCTCCTCGAGCACGACCACACCGCCGCCGCCGGCGATGACGAAGCCGTCGCGCGCTGTGTCGAAGGGCCGGGAGGCCTTCTCCGGCCGGTCGTTGAAGCCGGAGGACATGGCCGGCATGGCGTCGAAGAGGACCGAAAGGGTCCAGTGCAGCTCCTCGCCGCCGCCGGCGAAGACGATGTCCTGCTTGTCCCATTGGATCAACTCGGCGCCGTTGCCGATGCAATGCGCCGAGGTCGAGCAGGCCGAAGAGATCGAATAGCTCGGGCCTTTGATCTTGAACCAGGTGGACAGCGTCGCCGAGTTGGTGCTCGACATGGTGCGCGGCACCATGTAAGGGCCGACCCGCCGGGATGAGCCCTTCTCGCGCAGCATGTCGGCGGCCTTGACCTGGTTCTGGGTCGAAGGGCCGCCGGAGCCCATAATCAGGCCGGTCCGCTCGTTGGAGACCTCGGACTCGCTCAGGCCGGCGTCGGCGATCGCCTCTTGCATGGCCACGAAGTTGTAGGCGGCGCCGTCGCCCATGAAGCGGCGCGCCTTGCGGTCGACCGCCGCGTCGAGGTCGAGCTTGACCGTACCGTGGACCTGGCTGCGGAAGCCCAGGTCGGCGTATTCCTGGCTGAACTCGATGCCGGAGCGGCCTTCGCGCAGCGATGCGGCCACCTCTTCCTTGTTGTTGCCGATGCTGGAGACGATGCCCAGCCCGGTGATCACGACGCGGCGCATGAGAGGTTTCCGATTCAGGCGGTTTCGGGTTCTGCGACGAGGATGACCTTCAAGTCCTTGGCTTCGTAGACCGGCTTGCCGTCGATCTTCATGATCCCGTCGGCGATGCCGAGGACCAGCTTGCGAAGAATGACACGCTTGAGATTGAGATGATAGGTCAGCTTCTTGGCGCCCGGCAGAACTTCGCCGGAAAACTTGACCTCGCCCACCCCGCGGGCGCGGCCGCGCCCCGGCGCGCCCAGCCAGCCCAAGAAGAACCCGACCAGCTGCCACAGCGCGTCCAGGCCGAGGCACCCCGGCATGATGGGATCGTTCTCGAAATGGCAGCCGAAGAACCACATGTCCGGCTTCAGGTCGAGCTCGGCGATGATCTCTCCCTTGCCGTGCGCCCCGCCGTCGTCGGAGATCTTGACGATGCGGTCCATCATCAGCATCGGCGGCAGCGGGAGGCGGGCATTGCCCGGCCCGAACAGCTTGCCGTGGGCACAGGCAATGAGATCTTCATAGGTATAGCTGTTTTTTCGTTCTTCCACTGCTTCGATCCAAAAGCCCCTGCGCCAATCCGCCAAGAGCCGGAGCCGCGCACGATCCGACAGCGCCCACTATAATATAGCCGGCCAAAGGTCAAGCAAACAGCTTGCCCCCGATCGGCCCGACCCGGTTTCTCCTCTCCGAAAAGCCCGGGAGTCCGGCCCGGCGCCGGTCGCGCGGGTTCCCGGATCATCAGGACATCGGCGAGGCCCAGGCGCTGCCTGAAGCGGAGTGATCTGAAGCCGGCTTGGCTTCAGATCACTCCGCTTTCTTTCAGCTTCTTGATATTAGAGCACGATTCAGTTTTACGGTCGATTCGACCTCATATCGCCTTGCTTTATGGGCATAGGATTAAAGACGTTCCAAGAGTCGTCAGAGCTTTCTGAAATGAGGGCTTTCTTCTTTCAGCCGCGTCGCTATATTAGCCTCATGCATCGGGCCCGACCCTATAGCGGTCTCATCGACCGTCTGAAGCAGGCCGGCATGCGGCCGACCCGGCAACGGCTGGCCTTGGCCCGCTTACTGTTCAACGGCGGCGACCGTCATGTCTCCGCGGAGCAGCTCCACGGCGAAGCGTTGGGTGCCGATGTGCGCGTCTCGCTGGCCACGGTCTACAACACCCTGCACCAGTTTACCCGCGCCGGCTTGCTGCGCGAGGTGGTGGTCGAGGCGGGCCGTTCCTATTTCGATACCAACACCAGCGACCATCACCATTTCTATTTCGAGCCGACCGGCGAACTGCAGGATATTCCCGGCGAGTCGATCCAGCTTCCGGGTTTGCCGGCGCCGCCCGAAGGCGCGCGGGTGAAGCGTGTCGACGTCGTGATACGGCTCGAAGAAGATAAGTCGTAATTTATTGTTATTGAAAAGCTTAGGAAGCTTTCTGGAATTATTCCAGTCCATTGACAAGAACTCTTCGTAAAGCTATCTAGGGTCAAGGTTCGGGGTCGGGGATCGCGCTTTCGACGCGGCCGACTTCCCGTCGGTTCCGGCCGGAAAAATCCATAAGAATGAAGACGACGGCTGACAGGAGAGTTTGATGTCGCTCAAGGATTCCAAGACAGAGCAGAATCTCAAGGACGCCTTTGCCGGCGAGAGCATGGCCAATCGGCGCTACCTCTACTTCGCCCAGAAGGCGGACGTGGAAGGCTACAACGACGTGGCCGCAGTCTTCCGCTCGACCGCCGAAGGCGAGACCGGCCACGCGCACGGCCATCTGCAGTTCCTGGAAGAAGTCGGCGACCCGGCGACCGGCGAGCCGATCGGCGGAACCGACAAGAACCTCAGGGCCGCGATCGTCGGCGAGACCCACGAGTACACCGACATGTATCCCGGGATGGCCCGCACCGCACGGGAAGAGGGCTTCGACGAGATCGCCGACTGGTTCGAGACCCTGGCCAAGGCCGAGAAAAGCCACGCCGGGCGTTTCCAGAAGGCGCTGCAGACCCTGAACGACTGAGCGCCGTTTCGGAATCCTGCGGCGGACGGCGACGGGACCCAAGGCCTCTCCCCCTCGGGAGAGGCCTTTCGTCGGCCGTCGGCTTCGCCCTCCGAGACCTTGCCCGGCCCTGGCCCTCCGCGATTCCAGATACGAGGACACTATGCGTGAAGGGAGCCTCGAAGCCCCGATCCGCTATCCCATCGACTGGCAGAACCCGGCTTTCACCGACCCTGAGGCGATCGACGCCGAGCTGCGCCGCGTCTTCGACATCTGTCACGGCTGTCGGCGCTGCTTCAATCTCTGCGGCGCCTTCCCCCGCCTCTTCGACCTGATCGACGAGTCGGAGACCGGCGAACTGGACAGCGTCGACAGCAAGGATTTCAAGCCGGTCGTGGACGCCTGCACGCTCTGCGACATGTGCTTCATGGCCTATTGCCCCTACGTGCCGCCGCACGAGTTCAACCTGGATTTTCCGCATCTCATGCTGCGCTACCGGGTTGCGGAGCAGAAGGCCGGCAAGGTCCCCTTCGGCCAGCGCCAGCTGACCAAGACCGACCGCAACGGCAAGCTTGCGGCCATGGCGCCGGGCCTGTGCAACTGGGCCGGCGACCGCGGCAACGGCGTGGTCCGGCCGCTGCTGGAGAAGGTCGCCGAGGTGCATCGCGAGGCGGCCCTGCCCAAGTTCCACGGCCGCACCTTCGCCCTGCGGGACAAGAAGGCGCCGCCGGAGGTCAACCGCGACGCGCCGGCCTTCGGGCGCAGGGCGGTGCTCTACGCGACCTGCTTCGTCAACTACAACAACCCGGACATCGGCATGGCCGCGCGGGCGGTGCTCGCCCACAACGGCGTCGAGACCCGGGTGGTCTACCCTCAGTGCTGCGGTATGCCGCAGCTCGAGCAGGGCGACATCGCCAAGGTCGCGGAGAGCGCGCGGCAGGTCTCCGAGGAACTGCAGCGCCACGTCGACGAAGGCTTCGACGTCGTGGCCCTGATGCCCTCCTGCGCCCTGATGCTGAAGTTCGAATGGCCCCTGATCCTGCCGCACGAGGTCAACGTGAGGCGCCTTTCGCGGGCGACCTTCGACGTCAGCGAGTACGTGGTCGACATTGCCCGCCGCGAGGGCTTGACCGAAGGGCTCGAGCCGCTGCCGGGCGGCGTGGCCTTGCACCTGGCGTGCCATGCCCGGGCGCAGAACATGGGCCCCAAGGCGGCGGAGATGCTGCGCCTGATCCCCGAGGCCGACCTGCAGGTGATCGAGCGCTGCTCGGGCCACGGCGGGTCCTGGGGTGTCATGAAGGACAACTTTCCGACGGCCCTGAAGGTCGGGCGGACCGCCGCCCGCCAGGCGGGGACCAGCGGCAGGGCCTTCGTCGCCTCGGAGTGTCCTCTCGCTGGCGAGCACATCCTGCAAGGCATCGAGCGCCTCAAGTCGGACGACAAGATCGAGGTGACCCAGGCCGAGCATCCGATCGAGCTGTTGGCCCGGGCCTACGGCCTGATCTGAACGGCGACCCTGGAAACCCGCGGGAACGAACGACGATGGCGAACAAGCGCGAGATCACCCACGGCGACATCCTGCCGCCGGAAACCTACGCCGCGGAGCGCAAGGCGCGTCGCCTCCAGATGGTCGAGGTCAAGCGGCACCGGCGCATCGAGGTCGGGCCGGTCTGCACCTTCTATTTCGAGAACTACGAGACCATGTGGCACCAGATCCACGAGATGCTGTTTATCGAGAAGGGCGGCGAAGAGCAGATCGAGGACGAGCTGCGTGCCTACAACCCGCTGATTCCGAAAGGCAGCGAACTGGTCGCCACGGTGATGTTCGAGATCGACGATCCGGTCCGGCGCAAGTCCCTGCTGTCCCGGCTCGGCGGGGTCGAGGAAACCGCCTTCCTGGCGTTCGCGGGCCAGCGCGTGGTCGGCACGCCGGAGTCGGATGTCGACCGCACCAGCACCGAGGGAAAGGCCTCCTCGGTCCAGTTCATCCACTTCACCCTGACGCCGGAGCAGATCGCCGCCTTCCGTGCCGCCGGCACGCAGGTCGTGATCGGCTTCGATCACCCGGGCTATGGGCACATGTCGGTGATGCCGGAAGTGGCCCGGGAGGCACTCGCGCAGGACTTCGACTGAAGCCGCGATCGCCCCCGGACGCCGTCCTTCGGCGCCGCCCCTGAGCAACAGACCCTGAGGCACAGCCCCTGAGTAACAGCCAAGGACGGTCGCCTGGATCCTGGTCCCCTCGGGGCCTGGCCGGTGAGGTCAGGGCTGAAGGTGGCCAGGCGGTCCGACAGGAGCGCAGAATCCAGGCTTGACCATCGCTGGTCAATGGAACGAGCAACGCCGTCGCTGCTTGCTAAGCACCACTCTGGTATCGAAGCTAGCCCAGGCTCGCGCCTCAGGGCTTGACCTTTCACGACAGACTATTGACATGAGGTGCCAGTAAAGGTTGCGGTCGGGCCCGATGTCGTTTCTCCTTAGAGTGGTTGCGGCCCTGCCGCGCGTCGGCGTCCTGGCGAGCGTGACCGTCTTGCGCTAGGGTGATGGAAGTCGCCGAACGACAAGAGCTCCTGGATCAAACTGCGTTTAACTGGACTCAATTAAACGCAGTTTGATCTATTCCATAGAGATAGAGCAGCTTATCCGCGTTCGAATGAACGCGGGCTGCTCTAGGTAAGGGGGAGGCGCAGTTGTCGAGTCCCGAAGCCGGCGTGCGCGCGCCGACGATGACGGGCATCTGGCCGTGCATTGCCGCCGCAGGCGGCGACGCCGAGCGGGTTTTCCGCCGCGCCGGGCTGGACCTGAGCGAGATCAGGGACCCCACTCGCTGGATCCATGAGGAGCAGTACCGCCGTGTCCTCGAGTTTGCCAGCGAGGCCACCGGTGACGACTGCTTCGCGCTTCGCGTCGGTACGGCCTTCGATCTCCGGAACTACGGAATCCTGGGCTACGCAACCCTCAACTGCGCAACCCTGGGCGAGGCGGCGGCCAGCTTGGTCCGCTACTTCGAGGTCATGCGCAAGGGCGCCCGCTTCACGCTGAAGGTCGAGGGCGAGACGGCCAGCGTCAGGTTCCACGCCGTAAAGAGTCCGTACGAAATGCCCCGTCATGAGGCGGAGCTCGCCCTGGCCCGGTTGTGCAAGGGCATTCGCGACCTCGTCGGCTCGGATTGGATGCCGCAAAGGGTTCACTTCGCCCATCAGCGCAAGGGCGGCCTGGACGAGCATGAGCGTTTCTTCGGCGTCCGGCCGCACTTCGGCATGGACGGCAATCGGGTGGTCTTGAGCCGTGCCGACATGCAGCGTCGCAACCGCGCCGCGGACCAGCGTCTCTACCAGATCATGAAGCATCGCCTGGAAGCGCTGCTGCCGGAGCGAGGTGAGGACGACCTGGTCCTCAAGGTGCGCGAGGAGATCGCCGAGGCCCTGTCCGAAGGCGCCTCCTTGAACGCGACCGCCGGACGCCTCGGCCTCGGGGCGCGGACCTTGCAGCGGCGCCTGCGCGACCGCGGCTTGGCCTACAACGACCTGGTCGAGCAGGTGCGGCGGGAGGAATCCTTTCGTCACCTGCGCCACGGCGACCTGCAGATCTCGGAGATCGCCGTCCGTCTCGGCTATTCCGAGGTGAGCGCTTTCGACCGCGCTTTCCGGCGCTGGAGCGGCACCTCGCCGCTCGCATTCCGCCAGGACGCGCGTCGAGGCGCCTGAGGCCGGGGCGGGTTTGGCCCCGGGGCGGGCTTGGCCAGAGCGTTATGCGGCGCTGTCTCGGGAAATCGGTCCCGGGCAAAGCAGAATCGGACCGGGTTCGACCCTTATCCGCGGTCGCCCTGGATCTTCGGCTTGGCGAAGTCCGATAGGTAGTGCTCGGCGCCCAGGTCCCGAAGGTCCAACCCCCCCACCGCGGCGATCGCATTGAGAGCGGAGCGCAACAATGTCCTGGCATTGTCCAGAGGCGCCTCTTCCCGGCCCTCGGATTCGCTGCGGAGGTATTCCAGGTGGGCGGTCGCGATCATCAGCTGGACCGCCGCATCCGCCAGGCAGACGGCCGGCAGCCCGGTGACCTCCTTCTCGACCGCGCCGATGCG
>JAKSBE010000438.1 GCA_022361275.1 Kiloniellales bacterium | reverse complement strand
GGGCGTCCGGCGCGCGGCGGCGGAGAGGTGCGATATGGTGATCGCCTTCGGCGGCGGCTCGGTGATCGACGCCGGCAAGGCGATGGCGGCAATGATGAACAACACCGGCGCACTTATGGATTATCTTGAGGTGGTGGGGGGCGGGGCGCCCCTGGAGAATCCCCCGGCCCCCTGCATCGCCATTCCCACCACCGCCGGCACGGGCACGGAGGTGACCAAGAACTCGGTGATCGGCGCAAAGGCCCACAAGGTGAAGGTGAGCCTGCGCCACGATGCCATGGTGCCGGACCTGGCCGTGGTGGATCCCGAGCTCACCCACTCCATGCCCCCCTCCGTGACGGCGGCCACCGGCATGGACGCCCTGGCGCACTGCCTGGAGGCCTACTGCGCGCCCGGCTTCCATCCCATGGCGGAGGGCATCGCCGTCGAGGGCCTGCGCCTGGTCAAGGAGTGGCTGCCGACGGCGGTCGAGGACGGCGGCAACCTCGCCGCCCGCGCCCACATGCTGGCCGCCGCCGCCATGGGCGCGACCGCCTTCCAGAAGGGCCTGGGCGCGATCCATTCCCTGTCCCACCCGATCGGCGCGCTCTACGACACCCACCACGGCCTGACCAACGCGGTGGTCATGCCCTACGTCCTGGCCTTCAACCGGCCGGCGATCGAGGCCAGGATGGGCCGGCTGGCGGCCTGGCTCGGCCTGCCGCAGCCCTCCTTCGCAGCGGTCCAAAGCTGGATCCTCGGCCTGCGCCGCGCGCTCTCGATCCCGCACAGCCTGCGCGAAATCGGGGTCGGCGACGACCGGATCGAGGAGATCGTGAAGATGGCCGCGGCGGACCCGACCGCGCCGACCAACCCCGTCCCCCTGGACCCCCCGAGCCTCCGCGCCATGATGGAGAGCGCGCTGGAGGGACGGGTCGCGTGAAGGGCCAAGGGCCGATTCCGCCCGAGGGCCCCTTCGGCGGCCTTTCTTAATAAAAGAAAATTACCCGAAGTCTCCGCAAAGGGACCGATCCTGACGCCTCCCCGCTGCGGCAGCTAATCATCTGGCTTTTTAAGCAATTCTAAGTGATTGCCATTGCCTACTTAATTGCGATTCCCAAGATCTGAACGAACGGCTCCAGCAGCCGGCGCGAACAGGGAATTGAAAATGTCCGTTTTCAGCTCGCCCGATTTCGACAACCACGAGCAGGTCGTCTTCTGCCACGATGCGGCCAGCGGCCTGAAAGCCATCATCGCGATCCACAACACCAACCGCGGCCCTTCCCTCGGCGGCTGCCGCATGTGGCCCTATGCCAGCGAGGCTGAGGCGGTGACCGACGTCCTGCGCCTGTCGCGCGGCATGACCTACAAGTCGGCGCTGGCCAAGCTGCCCTACGGCGGCGGCAAGTCGGTGATCATCGGCGATCCGCGGCTCGACAAGTCGCCGGCGCTGTTCCGCGCCATGGGCCGCGCCGTGCAGCGCCTCGCGGGCCGCTATATCGTCGCCGAGGACGTCGGCATCTCGGTGCCCGACGTCGAGATCATGGAGCGGGAGACCCGCCACGTCGCCGGCACCACCGCGGGCGGCGCGGGCGATCCCTCGCCGGCCACGGCCTACGGCGTCTACATGGGCCTGCGCGCGGCGGTGCGGCACAAGCTGGGCCGGGATAAGCTCGACGGCCTGACCGTCGCGGTCCAGGGCCTGGGCCACGTCGGCACCTACCTCTGCAAGCACTTGGCCGAGGCCGGCGCCCGCCTGGTCGTCACCGACATCAACGAGGCCGCGGTCCAGACCGCGGTCACCGAGTTCGACGCCGAGCGGGTCACCCCGGACGAGATCTACGCGGCCGGCTGCGACGTCTTCGCGCCCTGCGCCCTGGGCGCGGTGATCAACGATGACACCCTGCAGGTCCTGAAGGCCAAGGTCGTCGCCGGCTCCGCCAACAACCAGCTCCACGAGCCGCGCCACGGGGAGATCCTGAGGCAGCGCGGCGTGCTCTACGCCCCTGACTACGTGATCAACGCCGGCGGCGTCATCGACATCAGCCACGAGGGCCGCGACTACGACAAGGACAGGGCCTTCGCCCACGTCGCCGAGATCCACGACACCCTGCTGGAGATCTTCCGGCGCGCCGAGGCCGAGGGCATCGCGACCGGCGAGGCGGCGGATCGGATCGCCGAGGAACGCTTCCGCCGGCCCGAGCCCCACAACTCCGCGGCGGCCTGAACCACGAAGAACGAAGAAGACCCCCGAGGTCACAGGTGAGAGAGACGGCCGGGCCTTGCCCGGCCGTGTTTCGTTGCGGCGATGCGGCGCCCGGCAGGGGCTGGCACCGGCGGTCAAGCAGTCGTAGGTTCGGTTCTCACTTTCGCTTCACGAGGTCTCGATGTCGTTGCGCCTGCCGCAGAGCCTTGCCACGGAACTCAACGCCGAAACCGGTGCCAGCGTTCTCGACGCCGAGATCCTGGCGGAAAAGGCCGCCGCTCTCGGCCGGGCCGGGCGCCTCGTCGAGCGACGCCTGCGCGAGCTGGCGGCTTTCGCGGGCGCCGGACAAGAGCGGGCTCGCCTGGTTCAGTCCGCCGCGGACGCCGTCCATGGCTACCTGGTCCAGCGTGAGCTCTGCGGGCTGATGCGGCACGACGACGTCATCGACCACTATGCCATCCCGCGTGAGGTCCTCGCGCGCGTGGGATCCAGGTAGCGCGAAGGCCGGCCGCGGCCGCGAAGAGGGCCTGGATCAGCGCGGTCAGCGCCTCGGACTCGGTGGCGGGCGTCTCCCATTGCCCGCTCGCCGCCCGGTCGGCGATGGCGCGCAGTGGTCCGGCCCGGTCCTGGCGAGAAAGCCATCCATCGAAACGAGCCGCAGGGGTTCAGCCGCGTCCTGCCTGCGGAGGCGCAATTCTGCAAGTCCGGATGCCGAACAGCCGGTACGCCGGGCAGAAGCCGACCGCGGCGGTCAGCAAGGGAATCAGACCGATCCAGCCCCAAGGCGTCCGGGGTCCGATGAACACCAGGGCGATCAACACCGATCCGAGAACCACGCGCAGGACGCGATCGATCGTTCCGACATTCTTCATGGCTGGGCTCCTTTACGTACACGCCTATCCGTCGAGGCAAACTGCGTGCACCGGCAAGGGACTGTCGGTGACAAAGTCACTCTGGCCTTGCAGGGGCGAAGACCATCCGGCGGATCCCCTCGCACCTTCGCCCCTTCGTTCCCCGGCAGAGGCGACGCCGGACCCGGGCAGGGTCGCCGCCATTGATGCCAGCCAAGCTGCAAGAGGCAGGATCGCGACCCTCGGCAGGGGGCGGGGGGCGCTTGCCGCCTTGCGCCGGCGGACCGGCCACCGAGGCGAAGAGCATCCATGTGAAGCCGTCGCGGCCGGTGACTGTGACTTCGTCACAGACCGGCGGCCCTCGATGGTCTAGCTGGTGAACAGGGTTTCAAGCGGCCTGCGCCATGCCGGCGAAAGGTCCGGGAAACCGCATCACCCTAGTGTCTCGATTCTGAAATCCGCGAGAGCGAATTGCAGAATCAAAGGGACACTAACTTGTTGAATCTCGTGTGATTCAGCTTCCAAATCCCGGCACATGAAATGTAGTGCCAAAAGGAGATCTGCAAATGGAGAGCGAAGACTCGGCGGCCCAGGCCGCGATGCCGCAACTGAACAAGCCGGCCCCGCGTTTCGAGGCCAACACGACAGCCGGGCGCAGGGCGCTCGAGGACTATCGAGGCCGATGGCTGGTCCTCTTCTCGCATCCGGCCGACTTCACGCCGGTCTGCACGACGGAGTTCATCGCCTTCGCCAAGGCCCACGACAAGTTCCAGGCTCTGAACTGCGACCTGCTCGGGCTGTCGATCGACAGCAACTTCGCGCACGTCGCCT
>JAKSBE010000406.1 GCA_022361275.1 Kiloniellales bacterium | reverse complement strand
CGGAGGTGGTTCGTAAGGGACCAATGGCGGGCCTCGCGGATCGCCAGGCTCTCGAATCCCTTGACGGGGATCTCAGAGGATTATTGGATGGTAAGAAGGTGCCCGAAGACGTCCAAGTAACATTGGGCAGGAGAGGAGTGCAAAGCACAGAACTCCTAGCGGTCTTGGCGGACGACCGCGAGGGAGTGAGGCTTTTCGCTAAGGATACGCTGGGGTTAGACCCGGCAGTGGATCCGGCGCTCAACGTGACTGTGGCGAAGTTGGTGGTCAGCTGGGAGGCGGCGAAACAAAGGCTGCAGGTGAAGTCTCAGCAGGACGCCCAGGCGACAGTGGAGCGCGAGGCGAAGGCGATCCCTGTCAACGATTTTCTGGGTGTCCGCAAAAGGTTCGAACAGCAATTTTACCCCCTGAGGGAGGAGGAAATTCCGTCCAAGAACTCTCTGGAAGACCTGGCAGATCAATTGGAGTCTGGGGATTGGAGGGCGATGTCCCTTAAGGAGATCGCGTCGCGAGCGGATCAGGAGTCCGATGCGCAGTGGGGCTCGCTCACCGTGGGCAAACTGGGCCAGGTAAAGATGAAGAAAAGCGCGGTGGAGACTCCCGCGCCAAAAGACCAAGAGGAGTTTCGCCAAAAGCTCAAACTTTTGGGACACCATTTCGTCTTTCTGCGCATGCTCCATCCCACCAGGAAGGAGTTAGAGGGTGTAAACCCTTTTACGTTTTCAACGTATACGGACTACATGTTGTCCAAGCGCGTGGCTCGATTGCAGGCCGAAGACGAGAAAGGTCAGGTGTACCATACACCGACGCTGCGGCAGGTTTTGACGTATGACTACTACGTTCGCAAGAAGGCAATGGAGCTTCTGGAGGCGTCTAAACCCTTGGGGGAGGCCCTGAAGGAGGCCTATGAGGATGCCACCATCAAGGAACGGCATTTCACCACGCCTCTGTCCGTCAGCGCGGTGGCACAAGGCGCAACGGCCCGTAGCAGATCCCCGCCTCCTTCCGGAGGTGCATCGTCTTCTGCTAAGGGAGCCAAAGGCAAGAAGGGCAAGAAATCCAAGGGGAAAGGCAAAGGCTTCCACTCCATGACACCGGAGGGCCGGCAAATCTGCTACGCGT
>JAKSBE010000284.1 GCA_022361275.1 Kiloniellales bacterium | reverse complement strand
TGATCAGCCCTACGTGGGTGGTCCAATTTGATTGTTAGTGCATGACCGGCCTTTGGTCCATCGGGACGACGGCTTCAGGTGCCGGCGGGCGGTATCCCAGAGCACTGTGCGGCCGTTTCGTGTTGTAGTGTTTTCTCCATTGCTCGATCAGGATTTGCGCCTCTTTGAGGCTGTAGAAGATTTCGCCATTCAGGAACTCGTCCCGGAAGCGGGCGTTGAAGCTTTCGTAGTATCCGTTCTCCCATGGACTGCCGGGCTCGATATAGGCGGTCTTCGCGCCGACAGCCTTGATCCAATCCTGGACCGCCTGCGCAACGAACTCGGAGCCGTTGTCAGAGCGAATGAACGACGGGATGCCGCGCAGGATGAACAGGTCGCTTAAAGCATCAATGACACTGCCTGAGTTCAGCTTGCGATCCACACGGATGGCCAGACATTCTCGGCTGTATTCGTCGATGATGTTCAGCGTCCGGAATGCCTTTCCATTGTCGGTTCGGCAATGCACGAAGTCATATGACCAAACATGATTGCGCCGCTCAGGGCGAAGTCGGACACACGATCCGTCGTTCAGCCAGAGCCGCCCCTTTTTCGGTTGTTTCATTGGCACTTTCAGCCCCTCCCGTCGCCAAAGCCTCTCAACCCGCTTGTCGTTGATCTGCCAACCAGCATCTCTCAACATGGCCGCGATCCGCCGATAACCGTAGCGGCCATACTGCCGGGCCAGTTCGATTATGTCGGCGACTAGTCGCTCCTCGTCAGGACGTCCAACTGGGACTTTGCGCTGCGTGGATCGGTGCTGTCTCAGAACGCGGCAAGCCCTCCGCTCCGACACACCGAATTCATTGCGAACACGATCAATGCAAGCACGACGACGAGCGGGGCTCAGAAGTTTCCCTTTGCAGCTTCGGCCAGGATCAACTTGTCGAGCGTCAAATCGGATACGGCTTTGCGTAATCGCTCGTTCTCTTTCTGAAGACGCTTCAGCTCCTTCAATTGGTCTGTGCCCATCCCACCGTACTTCTTCTTCCAGCGGTAGAACGTCTGTTCAGTCACACCGATCTGCCGGATCGCATCCAGACGCGGCATTCCTTGCCCCATCAAAACCTCAACCTGCCGTAACTTCGTGACAATCTCTTCGGGCGTTGGTCGCTTGTTCGC
>JAKSBE010000482.1 GCA_022361275.1 Kiloniellales bacterium | reverse complement strand
GTTGGTGACCACGGCCAGGGTCGCCGGCAGGCGCACGAAGGAGCCGTCGCTCTCGTCGGCCTCGACCACCATCCAGTCGCCGGCGCCGAGGCGGGCGTTGGTGCCGTAGGCGTTGATGATGCCGCCGTTGATCACCGTCGGATCGAACTGCCCGGCGTCGAGTACCGCGGCGATCATCGAGGTCGTCGTGGTCTTGCCGTGGGTGCCGCCGACCGCGACCGACCACTTCAGGCGCATCAGCTCGCCCAGCATCTCGGCGCGCTGCACCACCGGGATGAAGCGGGCCCGGGCGGCCTGCAGCTCCGGGTTCTCCGGCTTGATCGCCGAGGAGACGACGATCACCTGGGCGCTGCCCAGGTTGGCCGCGTCGTGGCCGATCGCGATCTCGATGCCCAGGCCGCGCAGGCGCTGGACGTTGGGGTTCTCGGCGATGTCGCTGCCCTGCACCCGGTAGTCGAGGTTGTGCAGGATCTCGGCGATGCCGCTCATGCCGATGCCGCCGATGCCGACGAAGTGCAGGGTGCCGATGTCGAAGGGAATCGCGCTCATGCCGCGGCGTCCCTTCTGGCGGGCCTTCCGGCGGGATCGTCCTGGTCCGCGCCACCGCCGCAGACCAGGTCGGCCAGGCGACCGGCGGCGCCGGCCCGGCCGAAGCCGTAGGCCGCAGCCGCGGCGTCCTGGAGCGCGGCGGGGTCGGCCAGCACGCGGGCCAGCAGCTCCGAGAGGTCGCCGGCCGTCAGCTCGGCCTGCGGCAGGACCCAGCCGCCGCCGGTCGCGGCAAAGGCCCGGGCGTTCGCGGTCTGATGGTCGTCGGCCGCATAGGGATAAGGGACCAGCACCGCCGGCCGGCCGGCCGCGGCCAGCTCGGCGATGGTCGAGGCGCCGGCCCGGCCGATCACCATCTGGGCGCCGCCCAGGCGCTCCGGCATGTCCGCGAAGAAGCCGGCGAGGTTGGCGGTGACCCCGGCCGCCTCGTAGACGCTCCGGACCTTGTCGATCGCCGGGCCGCGGACCTGCTGGCTGATCGCCAGGCGCCGGCGCAGCGCCTCCGGCAGGGCCTCGACGGCCGCCGGCACCACGGTGTTGAAGACCTCGGCGCCCTGGCTGCCGCCGATGACCAGCAGGCGCAGGGTCGAATCCGCCTCCGGCCGGGGATAGGGCGCCTCGCCGAGGGCGGCGATGGCCGGCCTGACCGGGTTGCCGGTGAAGACCACCTTGTGGTGGTCGCCGTCCTTCAGGCCCTTCACCTCGGCGAAGGAGGAGGCAATGGCATGGGCGCGCGGGGCCAGCAGGCGGTTGGCCCGGCCGAGCACCGCGTTCTGCTCGTGCAGGACGACGCGCAGGCCCCGATGAGCGCCGGCCAGGACCGTGGGCACGCTGGCGTAGCCGCCGAAGCCGACCACCGTGTCGGCCTTGAGGCGCCGCAGGCTGCCGCGGGCCTGCAGATAGCCGAGGGCCAGGCGGCCGACGCTGGTCAGCTTCTTGACCAGGCTGCCGCCGGCGAGGGCGCCGGCGTTGATCCGCTCCGTGCGGACCTCGGGCAGCTCGGCGCCGAAGCCGCTGCCGCGCCGGTCGGTGATCAGCGCGACCTCGGAGCCGCGGCTCAAGAGCTCGCGGGCCAGGGCCTGGGCCGGGAACATGTGCCCGCCGGTGCCGCCGGCCGCCAGGGCGACGATCCGGCCCCGGGTCGGGTCGCCGCGCGGCGCGGTCATGACGCCTCCTGCGGGCTGAAGCGGCGGCGGGTCAGCGCCAGCAGCATGCCCATGCCGAGGGCCAGGGCCAGGAGCGAGGACCCGCCGTAGCTGATGAAGGGCAGGGTCATGCCCTTGGTCGGCATCAGGCGCAGGGTCGAGCCCATGTTGATCAGCGCCTGCAGGCCGAACTGCACCAGCAGTCCGGTCGCGGCCAGCAGCACGAAGAGCGAGCGCTCGGCCAGCAGCTTCGACAGGCTGCGCAGCACGACGAAGGCGAAGAGCGCGACGATGCCGAGGCAGACCACGGCGCCGAACTCCTCGCCGGCGACGGCGAAGATGAAGTCGGCGTGGACGTCGGGCAGCTGCGCCTTGACCGTGCCCTCGCCGGGACCGCGGCCGAAGAGGCCGCCGTTCATGAAGGCCTCGATCGAGCGGTCGATCTGGTAGTGGTCGCCGCTGCTCGGGTCGAGGAAGGAGTCGATGCGCGCCGCGACGTGCGGCAGCACGACGTAGGCGGCGGCCAGGCCGGCGACGCCGAGCAGGCAGAAGCCGGCGACCCAGATCATCGGCAGGCCGATCAGGAAGAGCTGGGCGCCGAAGGTGGCCAGGACCAGAAAGGCCTGGCCGACGTCGGGCTGCAGCAGCAGGAGCGCGGTGACCACGCCGTAGAGCCCGACGGCGATGGGATTGCCGGGGAAGCGCGGGTCCAGCTTGGCCTCGGCGAACATCCAGGCTGCGGCGACGGCCAGGAAGGGCTTGACGAACTCGGAAGGCTGGATTGAGAAGCCGTAGAGGTTGAGCCAGCGCGAGGCGCCCTTGATCTCGGTCCCGGCGAAGAGGGTCAGCACCAGCAGGATGACGCCGGCCAGCAGGCCGAAGACCGCGAGGCGGCGCACGGCGCGCGCCGACAGCAGCGAGGTGCCCAGCAGCAGGGCTGCGGCGAACGGCAGGAAGACCACCTGACGGCGCGCCAGGTCGAAGCCGCCGAGGCCGATCCGGCCCCCGGCCGCCGGCGAGGCGGAGAGCATCAGGACGACGCCCAGCGCCATCAGGCCGCCGATCGCGAAGAGCGTCCAGCGGTCGACCGTCCACCACCAGCGACCCAGCGCGGAGGTATCGGCCCGGGTGAAGCTGCTCATGCCCGCGGTCCCTCCGGTCCGGACGCCGGGGACGCGGGCGCGAAGACCTCCGGGTCCTGGCGGTCGCCGGGCAGGGCGGCCACCAGTTGCCTGAAGGCTTCGCCCCGGACCTCGAAGCTGGGGTAGCGGTCGAAGGACGCGCAGGCCGGCGACAGCAGGACGACGGGGTGGTCCCTGCCGTCCGCCGTCGCCAGGGCTCGCGCCCTGGCGACGGCCGTTTCGAGGTCGCCGCAGATGCTGTGGTCCACCTTCCCGTCGAGCGCGGCGGCGATGGTTTCCGCCGCCTCGCCGATCAGGAAGGCATGGACGATCCGGTCGTGGAAAGGCTCGAGGGCGCCGAGCCCGCCGTCCTTGGCGCGGCCGCCGGCGATCCAGTAGATCGCGTCGTAGCAGGCCAGGGCCTTGGCCGCGGCATCGGCGTTGGTCGCCTTGGAGTCGTTCACGTAGAGCACGCCGTCGATCACCGTCAGCGCCTCCTGGCGATGCGCCAGGCCCGGGAAGCTGCGCAGGCAGGCGGCGATGACCGCGGGCTGCAGTCCCAGCGCCTTGCAGGCGGCGAAGGCCGCCGCCGCGTTCTGCCAGTTGTGCGCGCCCGGCAGGCCGATGATCTCGCGCAGGTCGAGGGCCGGCACCGGGCCGCCCTCGGTCTCGTCGTAGAGCACGCCCTCGGCCGCGTAGACGCCGCCGACCACCCGGCCGCTGCCCGAGATCGGCACCACGACCTGCTCGTCGGCCGCGCGCAGGGCGTCGCAGATGCCGCGGCAGGTCTCGTCGTCGACCCCGATCACCGCGGTGCGGGGCTTGGTCTGGCGGCGGAAGATGTTGCGCTTGGCCGCGACGTAGCCCTCGAAGCCGCCGTGGCGCTCCAGGTGGTCGGGCGAGATGTTGAGCAGGACGGCGACGTCGAAGGTGATCGAGAGCGTCAGCTCGAGCTGGTAGGAGGACATCTCCAGCACGTAGATCCCCTCGAGGTCGAGCGGCTCCAGCTCCAGCGCCGGAATGCCCAGATTGCCGCCGATCGCCACGCTGCGGCCCGCGGTCTCCAGGACGTGGCCGATCAGCGCGGTGGTGGTCGACTTGCCGTTGGTGCCGGTCACGCCGAGAAACCGGGCGTTGCGCTGGGCACGGGCCAGCAGCTCGATGTCGCCGATGATCTCGACGCCGTGCTTGCGGGCCAGCGCGGCCACGGGATGCGGCTCCGGATGGCTGTGCGGGATGCCCGGCGAGAGCACCAGGGTCGTCAGTTCCCGCCAGTTGCAGCCGTGCAGATCGACGATCGGAATGCCGTCCTCGCGGGCCCGGGCGCGGACGTCCTCGTTGTCGTCCCAGGCCCAGACCTCGGCCCCGCTGTCCCGCAGGACCCGCGCGGCGGCCAGGCCGGACCTGCCGAGCCCGAGCACGGCGACCGGCAGCGCGTCGAAGAATGGCAGCTCGATCCGCACGGCCCGGGCCTCACCTCAGCTTCAGGGTCGCCAGGCCGGCCAGCGCCAGGATCGAGGCGATGATCCAGAAGCGGATCACGATCGTCGGCTCGTGCCAGCCCTTCTTCTCGAAGTGATGGTGCAGCGGCGCCATGCGGAAGACCCGCTTGCCGGTCAGCTTGAAGGAGGCGACCTGGACGATCACCGAGACGGTCTCCAGCACGAAGACGCCGCCGATGACCGCCAGGACCAACTCGTGCTTGGTGATCACCGCGATGCCGCCGAGCGCGCCGCCGCAGGACAGCGAGCCGGTGTCGCCCATGAAGACCATGGCCGGCGGCGCGTTGAACCACAGGAAGCCGAGGCTGGCGCCGACCAGCGCGGCGCAGAAGACCGCGAGCTCGCCGGTGCCGGGCACGAAGTGGATCTGCAGGTAGTTGGCGAAGACCGCGTTGCCGACCAGATAGGCGATGAAGCCGAAGCAGGCGGCGGCGATCATCACCGGGACGATGGCCAGGCCGTCCAGGCCGTCGGTCAGGTTGACCGCGTTGGAGGCGCCGACCATGACGAAGATCGCGAGCCCGACGAAGAACCAGCCGAGGTTCAGCAGCAGGTCCTTGAAGAAGGGCACCGCCAGGTGCTGGGACATGCTGTCGGGGCTGATGTCCATGATCCACAGGGTCGCCGCCAGGCTGATCAGGATCTGCGCCAGCAGCTTGATCCGCCCCGACAGGCCGCGGGAGCTGCGATGGGTCAGCTTGAGGTAGTCGTCGGTGAAGCCGATCAGGCCGAAGCCGACGGTGATGATCAGGATCGCCCAGACATAGCCGTTGGTCAGGTCGGCCCAGAGCAGGGTCGAGATCGAGATCGCGAGCAGGATCAGGACGCCGCCCATGGTCGGCGTGCCGGCCTTGGCCACCAGATGGCTTTCCGGCCCGTCCTCGCGGATCGGCTGACCTTCCTTCTGGATCCGCCGCAGCCAGGCGATGATGCGCGGACCGAGCACGAAGGAGATGATCAGCGCGGTCAGCACCGCGCCGCCGCTGCGGAAGGTGAGGTAGCGGAAGAGGTTGAAGACGATGAACTCGTCGGACAGCGGGGTCAGAAGGTTGAACAGCATCCGGAGTCCGGCCTCACTTGCCTTTGGTCGCGTCGGGGGGAGCGCCGCCGATACCCTTGAGGGCCTCGACCACCAACGCCATCCGGCTGCCGAGCGAACCCTTGACCAGGACGACATCGCCGGGGCCGAGCGCCGCGACGACCTCGGGGGCGAGGGCCTGCGAATCCGAGGCGTGGCCGCCGCGCTGGGCGGGCGGCAACGCCTCGGCCAGGGCCGCCATCAAGGACCCGCAGGAAAAAACCAGATCGACGCCGGCCTCGGCGATGGGCGCCGCCATGCCGGCGTGCAGCCGCTCGGCCTCGTCGCCGAGCTCGAGCATGTCGCCCAGGACCGCGATGCGGCGGCCGCCGCTTCCCGGCTGGCTGGCGCCGAGCACCGCGAGGGCGGCGCGCAGCGAGCTGGGATTGGCGTTGTAGCTGTCGTCGATCAGCGCGAAGCGCCCGCCGCCGGGCAGGGCGATCTCCTCCCGGGCGCCGCGGCCCTTCAGCGGCGCGAGCTTGGCCAGCTCGAGCAGCGCCTTGTCGAGGTCCGCGCCGGCCGCCTCGACGGCGCCCAGCACCGCCAGGGAGTTCATCACCGAGTGCTGGCCGGGCAGGCCGAGGCTGTAATCGACGCGGCGGCCGAAGATCTCCGCCTTGACCTTGCTGGCGTGCTCGCCGAGCTCGCAGGCCTCCAGGCGCAGCTCGGCGCCCGGCGCGCTGCCGAAGCCGATGATCCGGCCGACGCCCGCGGCCAGGGCCTTGCCGGCGAGGTGGTCGTAGAAGGCATTGTCGCGGTTGAGGACCGCGGTGCCGTCGGCGCCCATGGACTCGAAGATCTCGGCCTTTGCGTCCGCGATGCCCTCGATCGAATCGAAGAACTCCAGATGTACCGGCGCGATGGTCGTGATGATGGCGACGTGCGGGCGCAGGATCGCGGTCAGGGCCGAGATCTCGCCGGCGTGGTTCATGCCGACCTCGAAGACCCCGTAGGCGGAGTCCGACGCCATGCGGGCCAGGGACAGGGGCACGCCCCAGTGGTTGTTGAAGCTGGCGACGCTGGCCGCGGTCGGGCCCTGGGCCGTGAGGCAGGCCTTAAGCGCCTCCTTGGTACCGGTCTTGCCGACGCTGCCGGTGACGCCGATGAAGCGGGCCTGGCTGCGGGTCCGGGCCGCCTGGCCCAGGGCGGTCAGGGCTTCCAGGGTGTCGCCGACCTGGAGCAGCGGCGCGTCGGCCGGCAGGCCCCCGGGCAGCTTGGAGACCATGGCCGCGGCGGCACCCTTGCCCAGGGCGTCGGCGACGAAGTCGTGGCCGTCGAAGCTGGGGCCCTTCAGGGCGATGAAGAGGTCGCCGGCGGCGACGGCGCGGCTGTCGATCGAGACGCCCTTGGCCTCCCAATCGCCTTGGGTCCGCCCGCCGGTCGCCAGCGCGGCCTCCTGCGCGGTCCAGAGCGTCGCGGTCATGTCGCGCCTCCGTCAAGAGCGGCGATGGCGGCGCGGGCCGCCTCGCAGTCGTCGAAGGGTAGGACCCGGTTGCCCACGGTCTGGCCGGTCTCGTGGCCCTTGCCGGCGATCAGCAGCAGATCGCCGGCCGCGAGCGCGGCGACGGCGTCCCGGATCGCCGCGCCCCGGTCGCCGGATTCCGTGGCGTCGGGGACCGCGGCCAGGATCGCCCGGCGGATCGCCGCTGGATCCTCGCTGCGCGGGTTGTCGTCGGTGACGATGGCCAGGTCGGCGTGCTCGGCCGCAGCGGCGCCCATCATCGGCCGCTTGCCGGGGTCGCGGTCGCCGCCGGCGCCGAAGGCCACGATCAGCCGTCCCCGGCAGTGCGGCCTCAGGGCCTTCAGGGCGCTGGCCAGGGCGTCGGGCGTGTGGGCGTAGTCGACGAAGACCTGGCCGCCGCGCGGGGTCTCGCCGACCTTCTCGAGGCGGCCGTGGACCGGGCGCAGGCCTTCGAGCGCCCTCACGGCTTCCTCGGGTCCGACCCCGGTGGCGACCGCCAGGCCGAGCGCGGCCAGGGCGTTGTGGGCCTGGAAGAGGCCGACCAGGGGCAGGCGCAGCTTGCGGCGCTCGCCGAAGGCCTCCAGGTCCAGGATCTGGCTCTCGGCCTCGGGCGTGGCCTCGTGCAGCCGGATGTCCTTGCCGCGGCGGCCGTAGGTCAGGACGTGGCAGCGCCGGGCCTCCGCCGCCTGGGCGAAGTGGCCGCTCTCCGGCGCATCGGCGTTGAGGACCGCGGTGCCGGCGCCGCCTGAGACCAGCAGCTCCGCGAAGAGCCGCTGCTTGGCCTTGCGATAGCGGTCCATGTCGCCGTGATAGTCCAGGTGGTCGCGCGACAGGTTGGTGAAGGCCGCCGCGCTGACCCGCAGGCCGTCCAGGCGGAACTGGTCGAGGCCGATGCTGGAGGCCTCCAGCGCCAAGTGGTCGTAGCCGGCCCGGGCCAGGTCCGAGAGGCAGTGGTGCAGGGCGACCGGGTCCGGCGTGGTCAGGCCGCCCGGGCTCTCCATCACCGGCGGCTCCAGGCCCAGGGTGCCGAGGCTGGCGGCGCGCTGGCCGTCGGCCTCCCAGATCTGCCGGGTG
>JAKSBE010000112.1 GCA_022361275.1 Kiloniellales bacterium | reverse complement strand
CAAGGGAATGAGGCCGCAAAGCCGACCCGGGCGAACGGCCGGACCGCACGGCCGATCAGCAGCGAAAGCGAAGCGCTGGCCGCGTGCAAGGATGCGCCGCGGGACCGCCTGCTGGCGCTGGCCGGGGAGCGGATCGAGATCGCGATCCCGGTCCTGGTCCGCAGCGAAGGGCTGACCGATGCCGACCTGATCGACCTCATCGGCCGGACGACGACCCAGCATCGCATGGCGATCGCGATGCGCCCGGCGCTCGGGCGGCAAGTGGTCGACGCCCTGGTCGCAGGCGGGGAAACGAAGGTCGCCGTCGCGGTGCTGCAGAACGGCGGCGCCGAGATCACCGCGGAGACCTTCGGCACCCTGGCCGAGCAGGCCGCTCGCCTGCCGCCCTTGAAGGACGCGCTCCTCAACCGTCCAGGCCTTCCGGGCACGGTCCGGGCCCGCTTGGAGACGGCGCATGACCGGCCCGAGCGCCCGTCGGCCCAAGACACGACCGAGGAGGACCGCCCCGCCAAGACCGAAGAGCCATCGACACGGGCCGGAGCGCCTCGGCAAGACCTGGCCGCCAAGCTCGAGGCAGCGGCCGCCGCGCTCGATGCCGCCGCCGAAGAAGCGGGGGCGCGGGACCGCGAGACCAGCAAGGACGAAACGGAGCCACGGGTCGAAGCCGCCGCGTGCGATGCGCAGGCAACCCCGCTTACCGGCTCGACCGCCAGCGGCGAGGTTGCGCCCCACGCCCTCATCGGCGCGCTGCGCCAAGGCAAGCTGGAGCTCTTCGAGGCGCTGTTCAGCAAGATGACCGGGCTGCGGCCACCGCGCCTGCAAAAGGTGGTCTACGGCGCCGGCGGCGAGAACCTGGCGATCACCTGCCGCGCGCTGGGCCTCGGCAAGCCGGTGATGACCTCGATCTTCATCTGGAGCCGCAAGGGCCGCGCCGATCTGGGCCCGGTGAACCCGCGCGAGCTGTCCGGCGCCATGACGGCCTTCGACGAGACCTCGCCCGAAGCGGCGCAAGACATGATCTCGGCCTGGATCCAGGGCGAGGCGATACCGGGCGAATGGAAGCGCAGGCTGCACGGTCCGGCTGCGGAGTAGTCGCCGCTCCGGGCGCGGCCCCGGCGAAGGCCGCTCTTGCCCGACCCGTTCTTGCCCGAGCCATTCTTGGCGACCCGGCCGAGTGATGCGCGCCGCTCAGGCCCGGCTTGTCAGCCAGAGCGGCATCCTTTAGACAGCGGCGCCATGCCCTCGACCGCGCGCGGGGCCCGCGCCTGGCGGCGAAGACAAGCAAGGGCCGACCACCGATGAAAGCACGCCCGGACTGGTGAGACCGTGATCGAGAAGCTGGCCCAGAGGACCAACGCGGCGCTGGCCGGGTGGGTCGGCCTAGTCTGCCGCCAGGCCTGGCTCGTGGTGCTTCTGGCGGCCGTCATGACCGGCGTCGCGGCGACTTATACGGCCCGGACCTTCACCATCAACACCGACACGCGGGACATGATCTCCAGCGAGGTCGCGTTCCGGCAGAACGACGATGCCTTCGACGCCGCCTTCCCGCAGTACGAGGATCTGATCGTCGCCGTGATCGACGGCCCCAGTGCCGAGGCCGCCGAGACCGCGGCCGACCGGCTGGCCGAGGCGCTGGCGGCGCGCCCGGAGCTCTTCACCGAGCTGCGGCGTCCCGGCGGCGAGGCCTTCTTTCGCGAGAACGCCTTCCTCTTCCTAGACTTCGAGGCCTTGACCGATCTGGCCGACCGTCTCGCCGGGGCCGAGCCGTTGCTCGGCGCGCTGAACCAGGACATGAGCCTGCGCGGCCTGTTCGCCGTGCTGTCCCAGGCGCTCGGCGAAGCCGTGGCGCTCGAGGACACGGGACCCCTGCCCAAGGTCCTGACGGCGGTCGCGGAAGAGAGCGAGGCGACGGCCAGGGGTCAAGCGGGAGAGCTGTCCTGGCGCAGCCTGCTGGCCGCCGATCCCTCGCTGGTCTCGACCCGCGCCTTCGTCACCGCCCAGCCGACCCTGGACCACAGCTCGCTGAAACCGGCGGAGCGGCCGATCGCCGAACTGCGACGGCTGGCCGAGACCCTCGAGATCGACGAGGCCCAGGGCCTCCGGCTGCGCCTGACCGGGCCGGCCGCGCTGGACCACGAGGAGTTCGAGAGCGTCGAGATCGGCGGCGCGACCGCCGGCCTGGTCTCGCTCTGCGCCGTGGCGGTCCTCCTGATCCTGGGACTTCGATCGGTCTCTCTGGTCTTCGCGACGATCACGACCCTGCTCTTCGGGCTGACCTGGACCGCGGCCTTCGCCATGGCGGCCATCGGCCATCTCAACATTATCTCCGTCGCCTTCGCGGTGCTCTTCGTCGGACTGGGAGTCGACTTCGGCATTCACTTCGCCCTGAGGGCACGCGAGGCCCAGGGCGAGACCGGCGACAAGGCCGCCGCCCTGGAGCGGGCCGCCGCGAGCGTCGGCGGCGCGCTCGCGCTTTCGGCGCTCTGCGCCGCAACCGGCTTCTTCGCCTTCCTGCCGACCGACTACAAGGGGCTGGCCGAACTGGGTCTGATCTCGGGCAGCGGCATGTTCATCGCGCTCTTCATCAACCTGACCCTGCTGCCGGCGCTGATGACGCTGCTGCCCCTGCCGAAGGACGCGGCAACAGCGCGGCGGCAGAGCGCCGGCCCGATCGAGCGTCTGGTTCTGCGCCATGGCCGCTCGGTTATCCTCGCGGCGGTGCTCGCGGCGCTTGCCGGGGTCGCCGCCGCCCCCTTCACACGCTTCGACTTCAATCCGCTCAACCTCAAGGACCCGGAAAGCGAGTCCGTGGCCACCCTGCTCGAGCTGACCCGGGATCCCGACAGCTCGCCCTACGGCATCGATGTCCTGGCTCGGGACCTGGCCGCCGCGGCGGAGATCGCCGGCCGGCTCGATACCCTGCCCGAGGTCAGCCACAGCCTGACCCTGGCCAGCTTCGTCCCGGAGGATCAGGAAGCCAAGCTCGGGGTCATCGACGAGATGGCCCTCTTCATGGGTCCGGCCCTGGTGCCAGCGCCGCCCACGCCGGCGCTCGACGCCGAGGCGCGCGCCGCGGCCGTGGAGGCCTTCCGCCGGGACCTCGCCGGCCTCCGGGCGTCCGGCGCGGCCGATGCGGCGCTGGGCGCGGCCCTGGACCGCCTGGCGATCGCGCTCGACGGCGTGGCGGCCAAAGCCGCCGATGACGCCGGAGCGCTGGGCCGCCTGGAGAGCCGCCTGCTGCGCAACCTGCCCACGGCGCTCGACGACCTGCGCACGGCCCTCGGCGCCCAGGCCTTCGGGCTCGACGACCTGCCCACGGCGCTGCGCCGCGATTGGGTCACGGAGGACGGCAGGGCCCGGATCGAGGTGAAGCCCCAGGGCGGCCTGGTCGACAACGAGCAGCTGCGCCGTTTCGCCGAGGCGGTGCTCGCGGTGGAGCCCGCCGCGTCGGGCACGCCCGTGGTCATCACCGAGGCGGGCAAGGCCGTGGTCCTGGCCTTCTACGAAGCCAGCGCCCTCGCCCTGATCGGCATCCTGGTCCTGCTCGCCCTCGCCCTCAGGCAGCTCAAGGACGCCGCCCTGGTCCTGGCGCCCCTCGCCCTGGCGGCGGCGATCACCACGGCGGCCTCGGTCGTCTTCGGCCTGGCCTTCAACTTCGCCAACGTGATCGTCCTGCCGCTGCTGCTCGGGCTCGGCGTCGCCAGCGGCATCCACCTTGTCATGCGCCGGCGCTACGAGAGCGACCAGAACAAGCTGCTGCGCACCAGCACCTCGCGTGCCGTGATGTTCAGCGCCCTGACGACCATCGCCTCCTTCGGCAGCCTGGCCGTCTCCGGCCATCCCGGCATGACCAGCATGGGTCAACTGCTGACCATCGCGATTTCCAGCACCCTGATCTGCACCCTGATCGTCCTGCCCAGCCTGATGACGCGCCGCTCACGAAAGCGTGCGCAAGGTCCGGGGCGGTCATAACTTTCCCGTCACCGGGGGTGCATCGAACCCCTTCTGCGTTAGATGGATAACTGGCGGGCCGGCCACAGGCCCAGATAGCGAAGACCCGAATCCGTGCCGACCGGCCCGCTTGCCAAGCGCTTGGGCTCGGTCGTCCAGAACGCAGAAGGAAAGCCCGAGCATGCGCAAGACACTTGTGCCCTTCACCGCCGGCGCCCTGGCCGTCGGTCTGACCGCGGCCGCGGCGGCTGCCGGACCCGACGCCAAGGGATCCCAAAGCGAAGGCGCCCGGATCATCGAACTGACCCAGACCGCCTGTCAGTTCGTCGAGTCGGAAAACGGCGTCGACCATGGCTTCGCCACCCAGAGCAAGGCCGACTGCGAGGCGATCAACGCCGAGGGCGGCGACGAGCGCCTGGCCGAAGCCAAGGTGCTGGAGCTGAAGCCCGGCAAGTACGTCTTCCGCGTGACCAACGAGGACGTGCCCTACGAGCTGGGCTTCTGGCTGCGCGGCGAAGGCCTCGCCCGCTTCGTCAAGAACAGCGTTTCGGGCGGCGGCCTGACCGCGGGCGCGACCCTGGACTACGAGATCGAGCTGACCGAAGGGGACTATCTCTACTCCTGCCCGCTCAACCCGACCCCGGACTACCGCATCGTCGTCAAGAGCTGACCCACGGCCAAGACGCGCGGCCCT
>JAKSBE010000035.1 GCA_022361275.1 Kiloniellales bacterium | reverse complement strand
TGAACCTGATCGAGTGCAAGGCGGTCGCCGCCGACGGCGGCATGAACCTCATTGCCGGAGAGCAGAGCGTTTCGATCCCGGCCCTGTCGGGTATCGCCGCCAATGACAACGTCACATTCGGTGCACGCCCCGAACACATCGAGATCGTCGACGAGGCCGATGCGGATGTCGTCGCGACGTTGGACCTATCGGAGCAGCTTGGCGGCGAAACCTATCTCTACTGTTCGGCCGACGGGTTGCCGCAGCTCACCGTGCATCAGCTCGGACAGCTTCCGGTCCAGCGCGGCCAGCAGATCCATCTGCGGTTCAACCGGGAGTGTGTGCATCTGTTCAACGCGGATGGTCGCGTCATCGCCAACGGTATCGCCTGATGGCTGACGGCAGGATCGGCATCGGCATAGTCGGCACCGGCATGGCGGCGACTCCTCATGCCCGGGCGTTGCAGGACCTGTCGGACGCGGTCACCGTTCGCGCGGTCTATTCCCGCAACCGCGACCGGCGCGAGGCGTTCGCACGGGAACACGGGTTCCCGGCCGCGGAGTCGCTGGACGCCCTGGTCGATGATCCGGAGATCGGCGCGGTCGTCCTGATCACGCCGCCCAACCAGCGCCTCGACCTGGTGCGTCGCTTCGCGGCCGCGGGCAAACACATATTGATGGAAAAACCGGTCGAGAGAACCAGTGCCGCGGCCGAGGAACTGGTCCGGATCTGTGCCGATGCCGGGGTATCCCTCGGGATCGTGTTCCAGCACCGGTACCGGCAGGCCTCGCAGGCGCTCAAGCAGCGCCTCGACAGCGGCTGCCTGGGCAGCATCGGCATCGTCCAGGCCAGCGTGCCCTGGTGGCGCGCCCAGAGCTACTATGACGAGCCGGGCCGCGGCAGCTACGAGCGGGATGGCGGCGGCGTTCTGATCAGCCAGGCCATCCACACGCTCGACCTGATGCTGAGCCTCACCGGCCCGGTCGCCGAGGTCCAGGCGATTGCCGCGACGACCCGGTTCCACACCATGGAGTCGGAGGATTTCGCGGCGGGCGGAATGCGGTTTGCCAACGGCGCCAGCGGCGCGCTCATGGCGAC
>JAKSBE010000215.1 GCA_022361275.1 Kiloniellales bacterium | reverse complement strand
TAACGGACTGATCCGTTTGGAGCATCCGCTCCCCTTGTGGGGAGGGTTAGGGAGGGGGCACTGGCATTCACGCCTCTAGGCACTAGAGCACGCCGGCCATGTTTACGGCGTTTTTCGGCTCCCAGTCTTCATCACTTGTCGCTCAGGGAGAGGGTCAAGCCGTGATGCGCTGGCTCTTTCGTCTCTCATCGTTCGCTGTGGTCCTGGCGGCGGGGCTCTATGGCGGTCTCTTCTGGTTCTTGCGCAATCCCGCCCTGCCGTCGGATGTTCCCGCGCCGTTGCAGCGGGCGGAAGCCGCGAGGCTGGAGGCGGACGTGCGATTTCTGGCGGGCTTGTCGCCGTCTCGGAATGCCCGGAACGCCGAGAGCCTGGACGAGGCCGCCGCCTACATCGCCGCGGCCTTCGCCGAGACCGGCTGCGACCTGGACCAGCAGCCCTATAAGGTCGACCAGGTCGAATACCGGAACGTCGTCTGCACCTTCGGCCCGGAGGGCGCGCCGCGGGTCGTGATGGGCGCGCACTACGACGTCGCCGGCGATGCCAATCCGGGCGCGGACGACAACGCCAGCGGGGTCGCCGGGATCCTGGAGCTGGCGCGGCTGATCGGCGCGGCCGAGCCGAGCCTGGCGCACCGCCTCGACCTGGTCGCCTTCACCCTGGAGGAACCGCCCTTCTTCCGCAGCGAAGTCATGGGCAGCTACGTCTACGCCAGGAGCCTGCGGGACGCCGAGGTACCGCTGAAGCTCATGGTCAGCGTCGAGATGATCGGCTACTTCTCCGACCAGCCCGGCTCCCAGGCCTTCCCCTTCGGCTTTCTCTCCTGGTTCTATCCGGAGACCGGCAACTTCATCGCCGTGGTGGGCCGCGCCTGGGACCGCTCCCTCGTGGCCCGCAGCAAGGCCCTGATGAGTCTTGGCCCGGCGCTGCCGGTCTACTCGATCAACGCTCCCGCCTTCCTGCCCGGCATCGACCTCTCCGACCACTGGAGCTTCTGGCGGCACGGCTTCCCCGCGGTCATGGTGACCGACACCGCCTTCTTCCGGAACCCGCACTACCATCGATCGACCGACCGGCCGGAGACCCTCGACTACCGCCGCATGGCGCTCACCGTCGACGGCCTCTACCGGGTCGCGGTCGGGTTCTGAACGGCCTCCCTCACCCAGCTAAGGCCCTCAGCTCCGATCGGCGCCTCCCGGAAACTGCAAGGGGGCCTTCGGCGGTCAGAGCAGGATCAGCTTCCGGCCAGGGTCATGCCGTCGACGCGCAGGGTCGGGGCGTTGACGCCGTAGCGGAAGACCAGGTCGCTGGCCGGGGTCAGCTGCGCGAACATGTCCTTGAGGTTGCCGGCGACGGTCAGCTCGCTGACCGGATGGGTCAGCTCGCCCTTCTCGATCCAGAAGCCGGCCGCGCCGCGGCTGTAGTCGCCGGTCACCAGGTTGATGCCCATACCCATCATCTCGGTGACGTAGAGGCCCTGGTCGATCTCGCCGATCAGCGCTTCGGGGCTCTGCGGGCCGGCCTCCATGTAGAGGTTGGTGACCGCGGGCGAAGGCGGCGAGGAGGTGCCGCGCGCGGCGTGGCCGGTCGAGGGCAGGCCCAGTTGCCGGCCCGAGCGCAGGTCGAGGATCCAGGTCTTCAGCACCCCGGCGGTGACGATGTCGCGGCGCCGGTTCGCCAGGCCCTCGCCGTCGAAGGGCTTGGAGCGCAGGCCGCGCGGCCGGTGCGGATCGTCGACGATGGTGATGCCCTCGGCGAAGACCGCGGTCTCCATGGCGTCCTTCAGGAAGGAGGTGCCGCGGGCGATGGCGGTGCCGTTGATCGCGCCGGAGAAATGGCGCAGCAGGCCGTTGCCGACCCGCGGATCGAAGACCACGGGATACCGGCCGGTGTCCGGCTTGCGCGGGTTCAGGCGGCGGACCGTACGCTCGCCGGCGCGCCGCCCGACCTCGACCGGGTCCTCCAGGTCGGCGCCGTAGACCACCGAGGAGTAGTCGTAGTCGCGCTCCATGCCCTGGCCCTCGCCGGCCAGGACCGCGACGCCGATCGAATGGGAGGAGCCGGCGTAGCTGCCGGTGAAACCGTTGCTCGCCGCCAGGGTGACCCGGCTCATCGACCAGCCGGCCTCCGCGCCTTCGGAGTTGGTCACGCCGGACACCGACCGGGCGGCGTCTTCGCAGGCCGCGGCGCGCCCGATCAGGACCTCGGCCGCCGGCTCCTCCGGATCGCAGACCTCCAGCTCCGGCACCTCGCGCGCGATGTCCTCCGGAGCGGCCAGGCCGCAGCAGGGGTCCTCCGGCACGCTGCGCGCCATGGCCACGGCCTGCTCGGCCAGCTGCGCCAGGGCGCCCGGCGTCACGTCGGTGGAGGAGACCACCGCCTGCTGCCGCCCGATCAGCACCCGCAGGCCCAGGTCGCTGCTCTCGGCACGCTCCAGGCGCTCCAGCGTCCCCAGGCGCCGGGCATGGGACAGCGAGGTCGCGTGGACCAACACGGCGTCGGCGGCATCGGCGCCCGCCGCCTTGGCACGGGCGAGAAGATCCGTCAGCAGGTCGAGGTCGTTCCGGTCGGCGGGCATGGGGACTCCGGCAGGCGGTGGGCTCGACGTCCTGTATAGCCTGCCGCGCCCGGACTGGCCATGCGGTCGATCACCCCGAGGACCGAAGGTCGTCCCTGCGGTCCGGCGCCGGCGCGCGTCAGATCTGCAGGCCGCCGGAGGCGTTGATGACCTGACCCGTGATCCATCCCGCGTCGGGGCCGGCGAGGAAAGCGACCACGGCCGCGATGTCCTCCGGCGTGCCGAGGCGGTCGCCGAGCAGCGTCTTCTCCAGGATCTCCTGCTCCACCCCGGGGCGCAGGACGGAGCGCAGCATCCCGGTGTCGGTCGCGCCCGGCGCGACCGCGTTGACGCGGATGCGGCGCGGGCCGAGCTCGATCGCCAGGCACTTGGTGACGGCTTCGACCGCGGCCTTGGTCGCGCTGTAGACCGCGCCGCCGGGCGGCGGCTGGCTGGCGTTGATCGAGCTGATGTTGACGATGGCGCCGCCCTTTTCGCCGAAGACCCGGGCGGCGGCCTGGGACCCGAAGAGGACCGCGCCGACGTTGGCCGCGAAGTGCCGCTGGAGATGCCCGGCGTCGATGGCCTCCAGGGTCGCCACCTCGGCGACCGCCGCGTTGTTGACCAGCAAATCGAGGCGCCCGAAGGCCTCGATCGTCGCGGCGACCAGCTCCGCCGGTATCGCGACGCTTACCTTCAGGCTCATCTTTGCCTCCTCGCTTCTCTCAAAGTGCGTGACGCCCCAGGCTCGGCTGCCACTGGCCTGCTGCCGGTTTGGTGGACACCGAGATAAGGTGTTTCAGGGAACCGGAGGGTCAGGATGCAGAAGAAACGGAAGTTCAACCGTGAGTGCAAGCTTGAGGCGGTGAGGCTGGTCAAGGAGCGCGGGGTATCGGTGGCGCTCCTGCTGGCCCCAGAGGCTGAAGGCGATCACGTTGCGCGCCAGCTCGTCCCGCCGGCAGGCCGGGACCGGGACCTCGGGCAGCCCGACCGGTGGGCGCTGCCCGGCGGTCAGGGCGTCCTTGAGGCGCAGGGAAATCTCGCCGTTGGCGCGCGCCCGCTCCAGGTCGCCCAGGTTCCCGTGGATGCCGGCGAGGCCGTCTCCGAACAGGATATCAAACTGGTTGAGGGCCGGCAGCCACTCCTTGGGGGCGGCCTTCCATCCCTTCTCGATGTTCCTGAGGGCCAGGAACAGGAGCTTGCCGGCCGCCTGATCACTGGGGAAGTGGCCCCTGGTCTTGATGATCTTGCGCAGACCGCGGTGCAGGCTCTCGATGGCATTGGTGGTGTAGATCAGGCGCCGGATCTCCGGGGCAAAGGCGAACCTGGGGATGATCTCCTCCCAGTGGCGGCGCCAGCCGGCGACGATCGAGGGGGACTTGGCGCCCCAGAGCTGCTCGAACTCCACCCTCATCCTGAGCTTGTCGAAGGGGGCGGTCGGCGGCGGCCTCGACGATCCACGGCATCTGGCAGGCCTTCGGGCTGCAG
>JAKSBE010000184.1 GCA_022361275.1 Kiloniellales bacterium | reverse complement strand
TCACGTCAAAGATGGTTTCAGTTCACAAGACACTGGCTTCGGGAACAGCCGTTTGTCTTTACTGGCTCATCATGCTGGAGGGCATCCTTATGGCCTCCCCCTTCGGCATTCTGTTGTATTCGTTCTACGACCCCTTCCTTGCGGTAGCCCGCAAAAGCGAACTGACGGCATGGGTTGCCGCATTCTTCCTGCCCCAGTCGGTATACGCGACGAACAGCTCGTTCATCGAGTTCATACGCCTTGGGGAGTATCTGTTCTACATCGGGCTGGTCGGGTTCTTTGTATCCGCCGCGCCGGTGTATTGGGCCAAGTTGACACGCAGAGGCATGGTGAGCGGCTTTATCTATGCGTACATAAGACATCCGCAATACCTGTTCTTCATGCTGTCCGCGTTTGGGCTGCTCTTCATCTGGCCCAGGATGATGATGCTGGTCCTGTTTCTGGTTATGAGCGTGTTCTATTTCTATCTGGCGAGATTCGAGGAGCGCCGGATGCAGGCGCAGTATACAGACTATTCGGCCTACATGCGAAGAACGGCCATGTTCATTCCCGGCAATCCCGGGGGCAGGTTGTTCAATCTACTGTTCGGATGGGTGCCGAATCCGAAATTGGCTCAGGTGATGGCAGTTGTATCGATTGTCATCGTTGCCTTTGCCAGCGCGATAGGCCTGAGAGATCTCTCAATCGAGAATCTCTCCGTCGCGGAACTGCCCGATCAAAGGATACTGGCGATATCGATCTTCCCGCATGACGAAGCCTATCTGCGCGACGCGGTCACCAAGGCCATTGCCGACGATGCGGTTCGAAACGCCTTGGAGAGGCAGGGACACGTGAGTTTCACGGCCCACATACTGCCGGAGAACTACGGTATGCTGGGAAAGTTCGTGTCCATCAACGAACATCACGAGGCGGAGATCATAAACAACTTCATAAACAGATCATCCTTACGGGGCTTCTTGTGGGGCACTGAATCCGATGATGTGAAGATCGTTCTCTCAAGGATCGACAAGCCCGGGAACCGATTGGTTCCTTTAGCCGATATCATGGACATGAGCGCCAAGATGACCCCCGTCTTGATCGTGGATTTGAACCTGCCGACAGGGGCGCTGACCAATCTGACGATGATCGATACGACGCACTACGGAGACGTACCACAGCCGATCTTCTAATTTGCATGGTCTGCTGCGGCTAGGGCTCTGCAACAGGTTACGCCGGGCGGACGATCACTGCGTGGTGTGAAAGCCGCCACTCACGCCAACGGCCGCAAACGGCCGCTTTGGGTCAAAGGACAGGAGCCCCTCTCCGACGAATCGATCGGCACCCGGGACGTGGTCTCGACAGCCTGGATGCGTCGCGCTTCAGCCGACATGCTTCGCACCGTCTTTCGCCGCTGCCACAACTTCATCCACGGCAACGAAGGGATGCCCAAGGACGCAGCGTTCTGGCAGTTCCTCTACCTCATCTTCGCCAAGATGCATGACGAGAAGCGAGAGTGCGATGAGATGCCTCGCTTCTGGGCTGGCCCGACCGAACAATTCGACGCCAAGGGTCGGAAGGCGATCCGTGCTCGCATCGAGCCGCTGTGCGACGAGGTGAAGCGCAAGCACGCGTCGATCTTCCGTGGCAACGAGGAGATCACGCTCTCAGACAGGGCCCTCGCGTTCATGGTGTCCGCGCTCGCCAAGTACGACTTCGGTCGGACCGACGTGGACGCCAAGGGAACCGCGTATCAAGAGATTGTCGGGGCGAACCTGCGGGGTGACCGGGGTCAATACTTCACACCCCGAGGCGCCATCAAGCTGATGGTCGAGATGCTTGATCCGAAACCCAACGAGCGCATCCTCGACCCCGCTTGCGGTGA
>JAKSBE010000199.1 GCA_022361275.1 Kiloniellales bacterium | reverse complement strand
CGCCGATCTCGTAGAGGTCCTTGGCGACGTAGCGCCCGGCCGGCTTGAGGTCGGCGATGTAGGGGGTCTCCTTGAAGATCTGGCAGACGTCGAAGAGGTCGAAGTCGATCCCGGCCTCGTGGGCGATGGCCGGCAGGTGCAGGCCGGCGTTGGTCGAGCCGCCGGAGCAGGCGACCACCCGGGCCGCGTTCTCCAGCGACTTGCGGGTCACGATGTCGCGCGGCCGCAGGTTGTCGGCGATCAGGCGCATGACCACCTCGCCCGAGGCCTCGGCGTAGGCGTCGCGGGACTCGTCGGGCGCCGGGGCGCCGGCCGAGCCCGGCAGCGCGATACCCATGGCCTCGGAGACACAGGCCATGGTGTTGGCCGTGAACTGGCCGCCGCAGGACCCGGCCGAGGGACAGGCCGCGCATTCGATGGCGCGCAGTTCCTCGTCGTCGATGTTCCCCGCCGAATGGGCGCCGACGGCCTCGAAGACGTCTTGAACCGTGATGTCCTTGCCGCGGTGCCGCCCGGGCAGGATCGAGCCGCCGTACATGAAGACCGCCGGCACGTTGAGCCGCACCATGGCCATCATCATGCCCGGCAGCGACTTGTCGCAGCCGGCCAGGCCGACCAGGCCGTCGTAGCAATGGCCGCGCATGGTCAGCTCGACGGAATCGGCGATGACCTCGCGGCTGGCCAGGGAGGACCGCATGCCGTCGTGGCCCATGGCGATGCCGTCGGTCACGGTGATGGTGGTGAACTCGCGCGGCGTGCCGGCCGCCGCCTTGACCCCCTTCTTGACCGACTGGGCCTGGCGCGCCAGGGCGATGTTGCAGGGCGCCGCCTCGTTCCAGCAGGTCGCCACGCCGACGAAGGGCTGGGCGATCTCCTCCTCCGTCATGCCCATGGCGTAGTAGTAGGAGCGGTGCGGCGCCGAGGCCGGGCCGACCGAGACATGGCGGCTGGGTAGTTTGGACTTGTCGAACTTCGGCGTCTTGGTCTCGAGCGGCATCCTCGTCCCTCCCCTTAAAGCGATCGGCGACCGCAGCGCAAACGCCGAAAACCGGCACGTCGCGGCGGTCTTTCCCTTGTTTGCCGCGCAGAATATCGGCGAGGATAGGGGCCCACCACCGCTTTTTCCGCAAGCGTGACCTGCGCGAGGCGGGGATGGAATAGGGCAGCAAAGCTGTTCCTTCCTTCAGGAGGCTAGAGATAGGATCCGATGCGGTGCTTCAATGAATACGCCCACCTCAGGAAGGTGGGGCTGCGGACGCCCGAGGAAGCCTTCCGCAGCGAGGCGCGGATCGCCGCCCAGTGGCGCGAACTCGGCTGGCGCGGCGCCCCGGACCTCGGGGCCGCGATCCGGGAATACGACGGCTTCGTCACGGCCATCGCGGGCTGCGGCGCCGAGCCGGTCTTCCTGCCAGGTGCCGACGACCTGACCCTGGATGCGATCTACGTCCGGGATTCCGCCATCGCCACCAAGCAGGGGGTCATGCTCTGCCGGATGGGCAAGCCGGCGCGCCGGGGCGAGCCGGGCGTCGCGGGCAGGAGCCTCGAGGCCGCGGGCGTCGCCCTCACCGGCAAGGTCGAGAACCCCGGCCTGCTGGAGGGCGGCGACTTCGTCTGGCTGGACGACCAGACCTGCGTGGTCGGCCTGACCTACCGGACCAACACCGAGGGAGTCTGGCAGCTCAAGGGCCACTTGGGCGACGGTGCCGAGCAGATGGTCCTTGTCGACCTGCCGCACTACAAGGGGCCGGACGACGTCTTCCATCTGATGTCGATCCTGAGCCCCCTGGACCGGGATCTGGCGCTGGTCTTCTCGCCCCTGATGCCGATCTCCTTCCGGCGCAAGCTCCTGGACCTGGGGATCGCTCTGGTCGAGGCGGCGGAGGAGGAGTTCGAGACCAAGGGCTGCAACGTCCTCGCCCTGGGGCCCCGGCTCTGCCTGGCGGTCGACGGCAACCCGGAGACCCGCCGGCGCCTGGAGGCCGCGGGCTGCGAGGTCCTGGTCTACGAGGGCCGGGAGATCACCCAGAAAGGCGACGGCGGCCCGACCTGCCTGACCCTGCCGCTGGAGCGCGCCACGACGGCGTGACTCGCGTTCCTGGCGCTCACCTGCGCGACACGGCCTTCCATGGGAAGCCGTGACGTTCGCAACGAACCTTCGATCCACCTCGGACGAATTCCTGGAGGACCCGGACGCCGGATGTGAGCGCTACCGTTGTCTCCCCCACTGCCAGCCGAGCCAGCCACAAAGGATCGTCACAAGGACCCATGCGAGGAGAACGAGATTGAAATTGCGTTGCTGGTCCGCCTCGCTCTGGTAGAGTCGGAGGCCCAAGGCCTCCAACGCCGAGCCGGCAGCGAAGACACCGCCCCAGACCAATGCGGTCGCGGTGATGACCCCCAGCAACGCAAATCCGGCCTGCTTCATGAGACAGGAAAAAACCGGATGCGCCGTGAGGCACGGAAGTCCGACCAGAAGCCATGCAGCACCCAGCATTTGCGCGCCCGGGGGAAGGCCGTGAAACTCACGCCGGACTTCCTCAAAGCGGCGCTGACCCGGATAGCACACTGTTCGGGAACAGTCCCTCGCCGCGATCATTCTTGGCGTCACAAGGGTCGCTGATCGGGTAATTTGACCAGATCGTCTCGAATCCCGGCAATACCTGCCTCCCTGAACAGATCTCGCGGAGAGCGGCGAGAACAGCCGCAGGTTGCTTCAACGCAAACTTCCCAAAGAGGCGCAAACATACAACCATAGGGACGCCTGCGCCAACATCATGCGGTTCAGTCGGAGCGACTTCATACCTGCGTCCCACTCCGGGATCGATCCGGGCCTCGTGTCATCGCGCCGTTCGGGCTATGGTCGCCGCGAAAGAACCACCGTCGGCCGGATCGGTCGAGATACGAGGGCTCCGCTGGTGTTCAGGATCATCTTCGGCGCGGTCGCGCTGCTCGCCCTTCCCATGACCGGTCCCATGACCGGCGCCGCCGCCTTCGAGGCGACGGAACTGGCGAAGCTGAAGGCCGGCGGCGCCTGCCCGCGCTGCGACCTTTCGGGGGCCGACCTCAAGGGCATGGACCTGAGCGGCCGGGATCTCCAGGGCGCGGACCTCTCCTCGGCCCAGCTTCAGGGCGCCGACCTGACCCGCGCCAACCTCAGATCGGTCAATCTGGAGAGGGCCGAGCTGGCCGAGGCGAACCTGCGCAAGGCGATCCTCGACGGCGCGCGCCTGACCGGGGCCAGGCTCTCCGGGGCCAGCTTCTACAAGGCCCAGGCGCCCGTCGCGCCGCCGAACTTCGCCGGCGCCGACCTGGAAGGCGCACAGTTCTACAAGGCGGCCTTCGGCGCCGCGGACTTCCGGGGCGCCCGGGTGCAGGACGCCAGCTTCTACAAGGCCGACCTCAAGGGCGCCGACCTGCGCGAAGCCGATCTCTCGGGCACCAGCTTCATGGCCGCCGACCTGACCGGGGCCGACTTCAACGGCGCCACGCTCGAAAGCACTCTGTTCTGGCGTGCCGTCCTGGACGACACCAAGGGCCTGGAGTTCCGCTGAGGCCCAACCCGCTGCAGCGGGCTGGGCGGTCAGACCGCCCGCAGGCGGTTCATGCAGTCGCCGAGAATCCAATCGACGACCGCGGAAACCCTTGCGGTCTTGCGCAGTTCCGGATGGATCACCAGCCAGATGTCGCGGCGGACCACCGGCTCCGGTCCGGAGATGCAGCGCAGGTCTTCCTGCCCTTCGCCCAGGAGTCGGGGCAGGACCGCACGGCCCAGGCCGCGGACCGCCAGGTGCCGCAGCGCCTCGGCCTGATTGGCGCAGACAATCGGGGCTTCCCCGGCTGCGAGCTGCTTGCGCAGCCAGACCGCCTCGGGGACGTGGCTCAGCTGCTCGTCGTAGCTGAGCCAGGGCAGGCTCCCGGCCGCCTCGCCCAGGGCGCGCGCGGCGTAGACGCCGTAGTCGAGCACACCGACCTTGCGCAGGCGGTCGCTGCCGTCGCTGGGCCGGCCCAGGCGCAGCGCCAGGTCGGCCTCGCGCCGGGTCAGGCTGAGGTTGGCGTTGGAGCCGGTCAGCTCGAGGCGCAGCTTGGGATGCTCGGCAAGGAGGGCCGGCAGGCAGGGCGCCAGCAGGTGGTTCACGAGCATGGCCACCGAGGTCATCCGGACGCTGCCCTCCAGGGACTGGTCCTGGCCCGCCACCTGACCCTCCAGGGCCAGCACCTCGCGCTCGATGGCCTCGCCATGGCGGATCGCCAGCTCGCCCGCCGCGGTCGGCGTATAGCGGCCGTCGATCCGGTCGAAGAGACGCACGCCCAGGGCGGTCTCAGCGGCCTGGATCCGCCGGCCGACCGTGGTCGCGTCGATCCGCAGGCCCTTGGCTGCCGCCGCCAGCGTGCCGCCCCGCGCCACCGCAAGGATCGGCCGTAAATCGTCCCAATCCAGCATGACTGCAAATTCGCAGTTTATGGTGGCGAATTCAAGCCTTTACCGGCGATTGCGCCCGCCCGATGCTGTTTTGACGTTCTTGCCTGGACCATCTTGCCAGAGCCCCATCTTGCCAGAGCCGAGGAGTCCGGAACATGACCGGGGTCATGACTTTGCTCGAAATGGCCGGGGCCCGGCGCCAGCCGGCCGCAGTGTCGCAGGCCGGCGTCATCATAGTCGACGCCCAGAAGGAATACGACTCGGGCGGCCTGCCGTTGCCGGACCTGGCGCCCAGAACCACCGAGATCGCCAAACTGCTCGCGCTCGCCCGGGCCTGTGCGACGCCGGTCATCCATATCCGCCATCTCGGCAAGCCCGGCGGCCTTTTCGACCCGCAGGGAGAAGGCTCGGCGTTCATCGCCGAGGCGGCGCCCATCTCGGGCGAGACCGTCGTCGAGAAGCAGCTGCCAAACGCCTTCGCCGGCACCGGCCTGCAGGCCTTGATCCGGCGTCTGGGCCGGGACGAACTGATCTTCGCCGGCTTCATGACCCACATGTGCATCAGTTCGTCGGTCCGCGCGGCCTTCGACCTGGGCTACGCCTGCACGGTGATCGCCTCGGCCACCGGCACCCGGCCCCTGCCCAGGGTCGGCGACCCCGAGGCCGTCCTGGACGCCGAGACCGTCCACCAGGCGGCCCTGGCCGGCCTCGCCGACCGTTTCGCGACCGTCGCCACCGACGTCGCCGCGCTTCCGGACTAGACGGCCGGAGGCGGCCACGCCGGTCAGGCCTCCCTGGCAGGGCCCTCCCCGGTCAGGCGCTCCCCAGTCAGGCGCTCCCCAGTCAGGCGCTCCAGGGCCGCGGTCAGCTTGGCCCGTTTTTCGACCAGGGCCTCGCGGCGCTGCCTGTTCTCCTCGACCACCTCGAGCGGCGCCTTGGCGAGGAACTGCGCGTTCGACAGCTTCCTGTCGAGCTTCGTGTAGTCCTGATCGAGGCCGGCGATGTCCTTTTGCAGGCTCGCCACCTCCTTGCCGACGTCGATGACGTCGGCCAGCGGCAGCACCGCGGTCGCGCCTTCGACCAGCACCGGGACCGAGCCGGCCGGCGCCTCGCCGTCGAGCGGCTTGATGTCGCTCAGGCGCGCCAAGCGCTCCACGAAGCCGCGATACTCGGCGAGCCGGGCCGCCACGCCCTCGCCTTCCGGTCTCAGCAGCAGGTCGATCTTGGCGCTGCCCGGGACGTTGGTCTCGGAGCGCAGCGAGCGGACGTCGCGGATCAGCGCGATCACCCAGTCGAGCTCGCTGTTCAGGGCCGTGTCGACCAGGCGCGGGTCCGGATCCGGCAGCCGGCGGGAGATCAGGGCGCCGGCCTTGGCGCCGCCGAGTTGCTCCCAGAGCTCCTCGGTGATGAAGGGCATGAAGGGGTGCAGCAGATGCAGGATCTGGGCCAGGGTCCAGGCCATGGTCGCCCGGGTCTCGGCGGCGGCCGCCTCGTCGTCCCCGGTCAGGACCGGCTTTGAGAACTCGATGTACCAGTCGCAGAACTCGTGCCAGGTGAAATGGTACAGCAGGTCGGCCGCCTCGTCGAAGCGGTAGCTGTCGATCGCGGCGGTGAGCTTCTGCATGGTCACCACGGCGCGGCCGACGATCCAGCGGTTGATCTTGCCGCTGCAGCCCGCCGGGTCGAAGCCGGGGTCGAGCGCGGCGCCGTTCATCAGGCCGTAGCGCGAGGCGTTCCAAAGCTTGGTCGCGAAGTTGCGGAAGCCTTCGATGCGGTCGGTGTCGAGCTTGATGTCCCGGCCCGGCGCCAGCAGGGCCGCCAGGCCGAAGCGCAGGGCGTCGCAGCCGTAGGCCTCGACGGTCTCCAGCGGATCGACCACGTTGCCGGTGGTCTTGGACATCTTGCGGCCGAACTTGTCGCGGATCAGGCCGTGGATGTAGACGGTCCGGAAAGGCACCTCGCCCCGGAAGTGCAGGCCCATCATCATCATCCGGGCGACCCAGAAGAAGATGATGTCGAAGCCGGTCACCAGCACGTCGCCGGGATAGTAGCGCTTGAGCTCGGCGGTCTCCTGCGGCCAGCCCAGGGTCGAGAAGGGCCAGAGCGCGGAGGAGAACCAGGTGTCCAGCACGTCCCCGTCCTGGCGCAGTTCGGCCGCCTTGCCGTAGTGCGCCTCGGCGGCGGCCAGCGCGGCCGTCTCGCTCTCCTCGACGAAGATCTCGCCGTCCGGGCCGTACCAGGCCGGGATCCGATGGCCCCACCAGAGCTGGCGCGAGATGCACCAGGGCTGGATGTTGCGCATCCATTCGAAGTAGGTGTTCTCCCACTGCTTGGGCACGAAGACCGTGCGGCCGTCCTCCACCGCCGCGATGGCGGGCTTGGCCAGGGTCGCGGCGTCGGCGAACCACTGGTCGGTCAGCCAGGGCTCGACCGCGACGCCCGAGCGGTCGCCGTGCGGCACGTTGTGCAGATGTTCGTCGACCTTCTCCAGCAGGCCCTCGGCCTCCAGGTCGGCGACGACCCGCTCACGCGCGGCGTAGCGGTCGAGGCCGCGGTACCTTTCGGGCACGTTGTCGTTCAGGACCGCGTCCTGGTCGAGGATGTTGATCATCTCCAGGTCGTGCCGGCGGCCGACCTCGAAGTCGTTGAAGTCGTGGGCCGGGGTCATCTTCACCGCGCCCGAGCCCTGCTCGGGATCGGCGTAGGCGTCGGCGACGACCGGCAGCCGGCGGCCGACCAGGGGCAGGATCGCGTGCCTGCCGACCAGGTCCCTGTAGCGGTCGTCCTCCGGGTGCACGGCGACGCCGCTGTCGCCCAGCATGGTCTCGGGCCGGGTCGTGGCCACGACGATGAAGCGACCTTCCTCGCCCTCGATGGGATACTTGAAATGCCAGAGCTTGCCCTGGGTCTCGCGCTGCTCGACCTCCAAGTCCGAGATCGCGGTGTGCAGCTTCGGGTCCCAGTTGACCAGACGCTTGTCGCGATAGATCAGGCCCTGCTTGTAAAGATCGACGAAGACCTTATGGACCGCGGCGGAGGGGCCGTCGTCCATGGTGAAGCAGGTCCGGGCCCAGTCCGCCGAGGCGCCGAGGTGGCGCAGCTGCTTCAGGATCGTGCCCCCGGACTCGGCCTTCCAGTCCCAGACCCGCTCCAGGAACCTCTCCCGGCCGAGGTCCCGGCGGTGCAGGCCCTCCTTGTCGAGCGCGCGCTCGACCATCATCTGGGTCGCGATGCCGGCGTGATCCATGCCCGGCTGCCACAGCGCGTCGCGGCCGGCCATGCGGTTGTAGCGGATCAGGATGTCCTGGATCGTGAAGGTCAGCGCGTGGCCGATGTGCAGGCTGCCGGTCACGTTGGGCGGCGGCATGATGATCGTGTAGGGCGCCTCGTTGGCATCGGGGCGGGCGGCGAAGGCGCCCAGTTCCTCCCACTGCTTGTAGCGCTTGGCTTCGACCTCCTTCGGCCGATAGGTCTTGTCCAGCATCGCTGAACCGTCCTTCCGAAAATTCGCCTGGTTTTCGCTGGAGTCACGCCGCCACGGACAGGCACCCCGGCGTGCCTGTCCGACGTCTGATCCAGAGGCCCGATCTGCCGGGGCCGGCCCCGCGTGGGGGCCTAGTAGTCCTCGGACCGGCGCCGCAGCCGCTGGATCTCCTCGCGTACGACCCGCTCGACCAAGGGTTCCAGGTTCGAGTCCAGCCAGTCCTTGAGGTGCGGCGTCATGGCGTCGAGGACCAGTTCCTCGAGAGTCCGGTTCATGCCCAGCGCGGTCGCCCCGGCGCCTTGGCCGCCCGAGGTCTGCCGCGCCGCGCGCGAGAGATCGCCGAGCGCCGCGATGGCGCCGGCGGCGGTGTTCGACGAGATCAAGCTCGAATCCGGCTCGTCGCCGCGAGACCGGAAGTCGGGATGACTGTTGTCTTTCCTGTCGGCCAAGTTCTGCTCCTCTCCTCCGGAGCTCGCCTGCACTTGCGCTCCGGCCATGTTCGGGTCTGCCTGTGCGATCGCCCGGAAGGGATCCCGGCCGGACATCCGGGCGTCGCTCTCCTGCGCACCACCGCCCAGGCTCTCCTGTACGGCGGTGCGGATGTCCTCCGGAATCCCCTGTCCCGGCGACCGCGGGGTTTCCTCGCGCGGCTCGAGCCCGGCCAGTAAGGCCGCCGTCTCGTCCTCGGGGCTGAGCGACGGCGCTTCGGGGACCGCCTCCAGGGCCTTCGCGGCCTGGGCCTGCGCCGCTTCCCGGGCCCGGGCGAGGATCTGATCGATCTCGGACAAGGCGTCGTCGGTGCTGTCCTGGGGCGCCTCGGCGCCGAACTGATCGAGAAGCTCCAGCGGCGCCTTCGCCGCCGGGGTCTCGAGCGGGCCCGCCACGTTCTCGACCGCCTGGGGTGTCTCTGGCTCGAGCGGGACCTCGGCCTCCATCTCCGCCTGTTGATTGGCCAGCGCCTCGATCTCGGCCAGGGCATCCAGGGGCGACAGGGGCTCGTCCAGTTCCTTCGGGACTTCGAGAGCCTCCTCCGCCGTCTCCGGGACCACCTCTTCGAACCGGGTCGCCCCGGACTGGGAGGCCGGGGTGATGTCGTCGTCGGCCGGCTCGCCGATGACTTCGTCGAGGGCCCGTGCAAGGCCTTCCATCGTCAGCTCGCCCTCGGCCTCCGGCTGCGGCTCGGCAGCGCTCGCCGCTTCGGCAACCGGAGGGGCGAGGCCACGTGCCGATTTCGCCTCGTTGAGGTCCACCACCTCGCCTTGCTCGTTGACCATCTGAGTGAGATCGAGGATGTCGTCCTCGGGCTCCGGCTCGCCGCTCGGCAAAGCCGAGAAAACCTCCTTCGGGGCTTCGGCCACAGGCTCTTCTACTGCTACGGCCGCCAGCGGCGCCGGCGCTTCTCCCTCTGTCTCGCCCTCTTCGCCGTCGGAGATGATCCTACGGATCGAGGCGAGTATCTCCTCCATCGAGGGTTCGTTCTCTGGATTCGCGTCGGTCATATCCCTCTGCCCAAACGCCCGAAGGGCCGGGACCCGGTACCGCAGGCCCGCCCCTTCCTCGTTGTCGCAGCCGATCGGAGAGCGCTGTCCGTCAATACCCCGTGCCAGGCGCGCCGATCCCGAACCATTTGTCTTTCACTGCCCCATAATCGGACTCTGCGTCGTAGATTTCAACGGGCAGCGCGATCTGCGCGGCGGTGAGGCGTCCGACGGCATTCAGAACCTCGTAGCTTGCCACGACTTCGTCCCTTTCGGAGCGCACCAGCTCGACCTGGGAATCGAGCAGTTCCTGCTCCGCATCCAGGATGTCGAGGATGGTCCGCGCGCCCACGGCGTTTTCCTGGCGCACGCCTTCGAGAGCGATCTCGTTGGAGCGCACCTGGGAGGTGAAGGATTCGATCTGGGCCCGGGCCGTGGTCAGGCGCTCCCAGGCGCTGACCCCCTCCTGCTCGGCGCGCCGCCGGGCCTCGTCGATCTCCAGGCGGCGCTGGCCGACGACCTGCTTGGCCTCGCGGACCCGGCTGTAGACGAAGCCCGACTGGTAGATCGGCACGGTCACCTGGGCCAGGACCTGGGCCTGCTCGGTCCGGGAGTCCGAGGTTACGGAGTTCTCGCTGCGGCTGACCGAACCCTCCAGATTGACGGTCGGCAGGAGTTCGCCGATCCGGACCCGGACCTCGTCGCGGGCCGAGCGTTCGGCGAACTCGGCGGCCTGAACGTCGGGGTTCTGGACCCGTGCCTCGCCGACCACCTCGTTCTGGTTCCCGGGGATACCCGGCAGGGCCGGCGGCCGTTCAAGCGACACCGGCTCCAGGCCGATGATCTCGCGGAACACCGCCCGGCTGGTGGCCAGGTTGCCTTCCGCCTGGATTCGGTCGGCGGTGGCCTGCGCCAGGCGGGCCTCGGACTGCGCCACGTCGGTACGCGTGATCTCGCCGACCGAAAAGCGGTCGCGCGACGCCTCCAGCTGCCGTGCCAGCACCTGCTCGTTGTTGATGGTGAGGCGCAGGACAGCCTCGTCGCGCCAGACGTCCATGTAGGCCGCGACGGCTTCGAAGAGAACGTCCTGCTCGACCGCGAGCAGGCGCTGGCGCTCGGCGCGGACGTCGTTCTCCGCCCGCCGGGTTCCGGCCACGGTCCGCCCGCCGCGGTAGATCGGCTGCTGGACCACCACCTGGGCGTCCAGGGGCGTGGTGACGTTGTCCTCGTCGTTCGGGAGCGAATTGCTGTCCGTGTACTGCTGGCCGCCGGAGCCGTTGAAGGTCACCGTCGGCCGCCAATTCGAGAGCTCCTGCGGAACCTGCTCGTTGACGCCGCGTAGCTGCGCGCGCGCCGCGCGCAAGGTCGGGTTCTCCTCATAGGCCGCCGAGAGCGCCTCCTCCAGGGTCAGCGCCCGCGCCGGGGCCTGCCAGACCGCCAGGGCAAGCCCGACCCCGAGCAGCACCATCACGGCACGAGGCCCGCCACGCAGCGTCTCGTAGGTGGAGAACTGAGTCATGAGAGTCCGGGCCCCCAGGCAGTCGTGATCGGTAGCAGCGTTAACATATATACAGAAAATCGTTAGGGTTAAGTTATCGATGGATAAAGGCTGGCGCCGGTCGGCAAGCCCGTGCCGGCGGCGCCTGCGGTCAGAACACGAAACGCGGCGCCTCGGCGAAGCCGGGGAGCTGCCGGACCGAGGCGTCGAACAAGACCCGGCGGGAGGCCTGTCCGCCGCTCTTGCGGATCAGGACGGCTTGGCCCAGGTGCGCCTGCGTCGCGACGACGGTGACCAGGCGCCCGCCTTCGGCGACCTGGGAGAGGATCGCCGCCGGCACCTCGGCGACCGCGCCGCCGAGCAGGATGACGTTGTAGGGCCCCTGCTTCTGATAGCCTTGGGTCAGTTCGCCCGCGACCACCACCACGTTGTCGATGCCCAGGTCCTGCAAGGTTTCGTTGGCCTTCTCGCCCAGAGCGGCGTCGCTTTCGAGGGCGACCACGGTGCCGGCGAGCCGCGCCAGGACGGCGCTCGAGTAGCCGGTCGCGCAGCCGACATCCAGAACCACGTCGTTCGGCTCGACCCGTGCCGCCTGCAGCAGACGGGCGAGCACCATCGGCTCCATCAGGTAGCGGCCCGGGGCCACTTCCAGATCCTCGTCGACATAGGCCACGCCGGCCCACGCCTCAGGCAGGAAGCGCTCGCGCGGGATGGTCTCGAAGGCCTCCAGAATGCCGGCGTCCGTCACCTTGTTGGTGCGGAGTTGGCTTTCGATCATGTTGCTGCGGGCTGTGGCGAAGTCGAACATCTGAGCGGCCGCCTTGCTTTGTCGTGGTCTTCGACTCCTTGTCCGGAGCGGTCTTGCGATCCGAGGCTTTATAGAGAGCCGCGGATGGGATGACAATCGCTCCACCGTCCCGCTCGCCCGGCGGTCGGGGCGTGGCGGCGGCGCCTTGACCCGCTTTCGGCCGGGCTCTATATGTCCTGCCCTGCTCAGACGTCGGCCCGGTGGCAGAGTGGTTATGCAGAGGCCTGCAAAGCCTCGTACGTCGGTTCGATTCCGGCCCGGGCCTCCAACGCGGCTCCTCCTGCCGCCGCTTCCGACCCGACCGTCCTTCCCGCCTCGACCCGTTTTCGCGATTCCGCCCGATTTCCCGAGTCGCCGACGGCTTTGTAACCATCGCCTAACCAAGGCGCGAATCATCACCCCTCCCCGCGGCCCTCTCTCGGAACGGCATAAGCCTTTTTGTATAAGCACAAGAATCCGCGGATTCCTGCGCCTCACACAACAATTTCTCCTGTGTTTCACGAAGTGTTAACCATGTCCATGCCGAAATCCACGAGTGGAATTACTCACGGTTATTGACGAAGCATAAATATTCTTTGAAATCCCCGATGAACCCGCTTAATCTCCCGTTAAGGGTTGGGGAGCGTAGCAGGTAGCGAAGACAAGATGCGGTACCGGGCGCGATCGTGAGGGGAAGTTTCTCGGATCGTTGGTCGCCGCCAAGACTGCGACGGAGGCGCGCCTCAACGCGGCGGTCGCCGGTCCCGACGGATCGGGCGGCCCGCCGGATTGTCCTCGGCAAATCCGCCGGAAGCCGGGCCGGAAGCCGGGGACGGACGACGCGCAAGTAGTGGAGAAAGAGATGAAGATCGGCGACGAGCTGACGGTCAACATCAACATCAAGGGCAAGGTGATTGGCCGCACCTACGAGAAGGATCCGAAGCTCGATATCCTGACGCCCTGGGGTATCCTCAACGCGATTCCCCTCTCCGTGCTGGAGCGGGGCCAGGCCAAGGGCGGCCTGCCGGCAAACGTCTCCATGGTCCCCCAGGACCTCTGGCAGAACCGCAAGACCGGCTGAGGAGAGCCGGCACGGCGGTCGGGCCGCGGGGGCACCGAAGCGTGGCGCTCGAGAACGAGAAGCCGGCCGCCGAACTCAGGAATCCCAAGGGCGCGCGACGACGGCGCGCCTTTCTTCTTTCGGGCCCGATTCCAGGGCGAACTTGGTGCCCGGAACGAATTGCAGGGACGGCGCGACTTTGCTATAAACCCGCGTCTTGAGGCCGACGACGCCCGCCGAACGCGGGACGGCGGACGGTCCCTGATCCCCGGTAGCTCAGTTGGTAGAGCAAGTGGCTGTTAACCACTGGGTCGCTGGTTCGAGTCCGGCCCGGGGAGCCAGATCTCAGAAAGGCCGTTGGAGACCTCTCCAGCGGCCTTTCGCTTTGCAGCTTGAGCCGTCGCTTCTGCAAT
>JAKSBE010000494.1 GCA_022361275.1 Kiloniellales bacterium | reverse complement strand
TTGGCAATTGGGGCACGGTGGTGTCGTACACGGGTGCGAATGCTGAGGGCGCCTGGAACACGGAGCGTCTCCGGTTCAATGACTTTTACGCGGCGCTTGGTTGGAAAGGGATTCAGTCGGATTTCACTTTCTCGACCGTGTATTTCCGTCAGCGTGACACCTATGACGAGACGAACTTTGAGGGAGACGATGACGGTGTACCGGGCAACGCCGAGAGGACGTTCTTCCGGGACATTAGGCACTGCAAGAACTGCTTTGAGCCTTTCTCGAAGTTCAACTCTTTCAACGCCGATGTCGTGCTTATGCAGGGTGTCTACAACTACTACCTGGATTCCGACACGACGATTACGGCAAGGGCATATGGGCAAAGCCATCGCCGCGACCGGTTCTTCGCCCCAGACAACCCCTTTGGTCCCGGCACGTCGTTCCGTCCCTTATTCAGTGACGGCGAAGCCTTCATTCCCGACGAAGGCGGGATGCGCGGTCGTCTGAGGACGTACACCAATTTCGGCACGGAAGTCCGTGCAGAGCTGGCCAATCGTCCGCTGATGTTCGGTCTATCGCAGGACATGCAGTTTGGATTTCGGTATGAACGGAACGATTTCATCGACAGGAGAACAGAGGGACGCCAAGGTAAGGTCCTCGACGCGTTCGACGACCCAGGCATAACGGTTCGGCGGACAAAGCACGAGGCCGATGCCTTCTCTGGGTTCTTTCAGACCGAAATCCCCATCACCCCGGTTCTAAGTGTTGTTCCCGGTGTCAGGGTGGACCACTACCGAATCTCTCGTAGAAAGGTCGTGGCGGAAGACGACGACGTCGATCTGGACTCTTGTGCAGCCTTTGACGGTCAGCCGTGCACGGTTATCGATTTTGCAGACCCAAGTACGGAGTCCTTCGATCGTACACACGTGCTGCCGGGCGTCTCATTCGCTTACACTAAACTGCCGGACACCACGTTCTATGGCGGCTATCACCGTGGTTTGACCATGGCGGTGCTACGCAGTTCGGTGTTCCCGCCTGGGGATGAGTTGGGTGACAACTATCAGCTCGGTGTTCGTTCAACTGCCATACGTGGCCTGACGTTCGATGTGGCTGGCTTCCACAAGAACATCACGGACTTCCAGACCAAGGGTGCGACGACCGATGTCTTTGGCAACGACGTCTTCACGTTGATTGACGAAGTGGAGATAAACGGTGTCGAGCTCTATTCACGCCTGGATACAAGGCCGTTTACGGGATGGACGCTCAATCCGTACGCAGAGGGCAGTTTCACCTACGCAGATAGCGTGATCGAGCGTGGCTTCAGCGAAGGCGGAGACTCTGTGGCGGGCAACTTGGTGCCGGAGGCTCCGCGTGAAACTGCCTATCTGACTGCGGGTATCGAAAGCACGGCCGGCTGGAACGCGAGCGTCAGCTGGATCTATCGCGGATCCTTCTTCACGGATGAGGAAAACACCCCCTTTGGCGGCGATCCATCCGGCGAAGAGGGCAAGGTCCCCAGCGTATGGCTCCTTGCGGCCCGGGCCAACTACACGATCCCGGACACCAACGCGACGGTGTTTGTCAGCGGTCAAAACCTGACTGACAAGCTGTACATCACCGATCGCGCGGATGGGATCAAACCCGGTATCGGCCGTACGATCATGGCCGGGGCGCGCGTCAAGTGGTAGTGCACGTCAAAGGCTGCTTCAGTCGGCTGTTTTGGGTCTCCACGCCTTAGGAGCGTTTGTCTCAAGGCTGGCTTGGAAGCGGGAAGACGATGCACGGTAGAGCGCCGTTGTCCGAAGCGACATTGTAGAATGTCCAAAGGGCAGCGGCGCTCGGCTTGACGATGGTCTTATGTGCTATTCGTGACGATCGAGGCTGAGACCCCACGTTACGTCCAGATCGCGACGACGGCCATGAGCGTAAAGCCGAAGACCACCGCGGAGAACTCGCGGAGGTCGCAGCAACGCGCGACGAGCGTTCCGTTCGCCAAGCCATGGAGCGTGCCGAGGTAGATGAAGGTGCCGGCAGCCAGCGCTTTGAACGTCGGGGCCACCAACGGATATTCAGCGGCCCATTCCGTCGCGATCACGCCGCTCACAACGCCCAGGGGGAGGAAAAGGACGAAAACGAGAAAGGCGATGAAGCGGGCAGGGCGCGTCAGCGGACTGCGGGCGAGGGACACGGCGAGTGCGAAGGACGCCGCCCATTTGTGCGCGACGATGGCGATGAAGATCACGGCGGCGGCAGCGCCCATTCCCGTCGTTCCGAGCGCGGCTCCGGCGAGGAAGGAGTGGATCGAGAGCATCGCGGTCGCAAGGAGTGCAAGGGTGATGCCTCCTCCCTCCGCG